>JBKOZM010000142.1:0-14886 GCA_046725855.1 Chloroflexota bacterium
GCAATGGGTGACGTCGCTAATGATGCGGACAGTGAGGATCGGCTCCTCGGGATCGCTAAGCTCTTGGACGGTCGGGCGCACTGAGCGTCCCATGACTGCCGCCGGTTCCCCCCGGGACCGGCGGCCGCATCGCCTCGCCTATCGCCTCCAGCGCGACACTCGCCAGTAGATCACTCTTTCGAGTCGCCCTCGAAGAGCTCGTCGACCTTGGCGGCCCACGCCTCCTTGACGACGCGCAGCTTGACCTTCATCGAGGGCGTGAGCTCGCCAGCCTCCTCGGTGAGCAATCGCGGCAGGAGCGCCACGCGCCGCGGCCGCTCGAAGATGGCGAAGCCGTCGAGCTTGGCCTTGACCTCGCCGTCGATCAGCTTCTGGACGGCGCGCTCATCGACCAGCTGGTCGGGCGGCATCTCCGCCAGCCCGTTCGCGGCGGCCCAGGTGCCCAGCTCCTCGAAGTCAGGGGCGATCAGCGCGCCGGTGTACGGCTGGCGATCGCCGAGGATGACCGCCTGCGCGATGTACTTCGAGGTCGAGAGCGCGGCCTCCATCGGCGCCGGACTGACGTTCTTGCCGTTAGCCAGGACGATGATGTTCTTGAGCCGATCCGTGATGTGGATGCGCCCGATCTCGTCCAGCTCTCCGATGTCCCCGGTGTGGAACCAGCCATCCGGGTCGATGGCGCGGGCCGTCTCGGCCGGGTCGTTGAGGTAGCCGCGCATGACCTGCGGCCCGCGAACCATGATCTCGCCGCTGTCCGCCTCGATCCGCACCTCGGTGTCGGGCGCCGGCCGCCCAACCGTGCCGAACACGAAGTCGCCGGGCCGATTGATCGACACGAACGGGCTCGTCTCGGTCAGGCCGTAACCCTCCAGCACGAGCATCCCCATCCCGTAGAAGAACTCACCAATCTCCCTCGACAGGGGCGCCGAGCCGGAGACGAAGTAGCGAACCCGCCCGCCGGTGCGCGCCCGGATCTTGCCGAAGACGAGCAGGTCCGCCACCTTGAGCTGCGCCCGCAGCCAAATCGAGTCCGGTCGCCCGGCGAGGTGGTTGGCGTACTTCTGCCTGCCGAGCCCCGCCGCCCACCAGAAAATGCGCTGCTTCAGGTGCGAGCCGGACTCGATCGTCGAGAGGACCCGCGAGTAGACCCGCTCGTAGAGGCGCGGCACGGCGACCATGACCGTAGGTCGGACCTCGACCATGTTGGCCGGCAGGCGCTCGATGAGCGGCTCCGCGTAGGCGATCTCGGACCCGCGCCCCAGTGGCACGACCATGCCTGCCACCCGCTCGTAGATGTGGCTCAGCGGAAGCCAGGACAGGAAGATATCGGTCTCGTAGAAGTCGACGACCTGGATCACGGCCTCGTAGTTGAAGACCAGGTTGCCGTGGGTCAGCATCGCGCCCTTTGGGTTGGCCGTGGTCCCCGAGGTGTGGATGATCGTCGCCAGCTGGTCGCGCGTGATGGCGCGCCAGCCCTCCTCCCACAGCCGCCGATGGTCGGCGTCGCTGGGGGCGAGCTCGAAGACGTCGTCGAAGGTGATGGCACCGGCCGGCAGGCTGCCGCGCTCGTCGATGACCACCACCTTCTCGATGGTGGGGCACTCGCCGCGGATCGACTCGATCTTGGCGGCCTGCTGGGCGTTCTCGACGAAGATCAGCTTGGCGCCGACGTTGTTGATGATGAATGCCGCCTGCTTCGCCTCGGAGCTCGGATAGATCGGGCAGCTGACCGCGCCCAGTGCGAGGGTGGCCAGGTCCGCCACCAGCCAGGCGGGTCGCGTGCGGCTGACGATGCAGACGCGGTCGCCGGACGTGATGCCCAGCGTCTGCAGGCCCAGTGAGACGTCACGGATCCACTCCCACGTCTCGCGGTAGGTCGTCGTGCGCCACTGCGACTGCTCCTCGGTCTCGCCCTCGCCGCCCTGCCGCTTCGAGCGGGACAGTTTCCAGCGCAGCGCGGGCCGATCCGCGTGGCGCTCCACGGACTTGTGGATGAGGTCGACCAGGTTGGCCGCGCGCTCGCCCTCGACGACGAGCGGCTCGACGGTGGCGGTCTGCGCTCGGCGAGGCGGGCTCGTCTCGCCGGACGGCTCCTCGATACGCTGCTCGGGCTCGGTGCGGGTCGTCACGGGCGTAGCCTCCCTCGTCGGTGATGGGCCCATCCTACGGCTCGTCCACTGCGGTCCGACCGCGGCGCGTCCGGTCAGCCGCCGCGCCGCACCTCGTCGATGAGCTGCTGGGCGATGACGAGCCGATGGATCTGGTTCGTCCCCTCGTAGATCTGCGCCCCCTTTGCATCGCGCATGAAGCGCTCGACCGGGTTGTCACGGCTGTAGCCGGCCCCGCCGTAGACCTGCACCGCATCTGTGGCGACGCGCATAGCGGCATCGGAGGCGTACATCTTGGCCATGCTGCTCGCCGCGTTGATGGGCAGCCCGGCGTCTCGCAGCCGGGCGGCGCGCCAGGTCAGCAATCGAGCGGCCTCCACCGAGACGGCCGCATCGGCCAGCATGGCCTGGATCATCTCCTGGTCGGCAATCGGTCGGCCGAACTGGCTGCGCTGCGTCGCGTAACGGGTGGCGTGCTCGAGCGCCGCCCTCGCCAGCCCGACGCAGGCCGCGGCGATGCTGATGCGTCCCGCACCGAGCGCGCTGAGTGCCACCTTCAGGCCCTGGCCCTCCTCGCCCAGCCGATTGTCGAGCGGGACGCGGGCCTCCTCGAAGATGAGCTCGGCGGAGACCGAGTCGCGGATGCCCATCTTCCGTTCGTGGCTGCCGATCCGCAGCCCGGGCGTGTCGCGCTCGACCGCGAAGGCAGTGATGCCGTCGCGTCCCAGCGAGCGATCGATCGTGGCAAAGACCACGATCAGGTCGGCGTCGGCGCCGTTGGTGATCCACACCTTCGTGCCGGTGAGGGCGTAGCCGTCGTCGGTCCGGGTGGCGCGGAGGGCGATGGCCGAGGCGTCGGACCCGGCCCCGGGCTCGGTCAGCGCGAAGGCGCCCAACGCGTGTCCGGCGGTCATCGGCGGCAGCAGCCGGTCCTTCTGCGCATCGGTCCCGAAGCTCAGGATCGGGAGCTGCGCCAGGATGTGGACCGACAGGCTGACCGCCATGCCCATGTCGGCCGCGGCGATCTCCTCGCAGGCCAGGATCCAGGCGAAGGTCGACATGCCGGCGCCGCCGTAGTCCTCCGGGTAGGGCAGCCCGGTGAGCCCCAGCTCGCCCATCCGCGTGAAGAGGGCCCGGTCGTAGCGCTCCTCCTCGTCGCGCTGCGCGACCGTGGGCGCCAGCTCGCGCTGCGCGAACTGTGCGGCCGTGTCACGCACGCCGCGCTCCTCCTCGGTCAGCGCAAAGGGGTCCGGGCGATGCACGGCGGTGGCGCTGGCCATCAGGCGATCTTGTGCCCCTGCTCGTCGTAGCGGTAGAAGCCGCGCCCCGTCTTGCGGCCAAGGTGGCCGGCGGCGACCATCTGGCGCAGCAACGGGGCGGCGCGGAACTTCGGGTCGCCGAAGCCGCGATACAGGACGTCGAGCACGCCGAGCATCACGTCGTTGCCGACGAAGTCGGCCAGCTCCAGCGGGCCCATCGGGTGGTTGAGGCCCAACCTGGCGCCGGTGTCGATGTCCTCGGCCGTCCCGGTCGACTCCATCAGGGCGAAGATGGCCTCGTTGATGAACGGGCCCAGCATCCGGTTCACCAGGAAGCCGGGCATGTCCCGCGACTCGATCACGGTCTTGCCGAGCTCCTCCGCGAACTCGCGGCAGGCCGCGTGGGTGGCGTCATCGGTCTCCAGGCCACGAATGATCTCGACCAGGCCCATGACCGGCACCGGCGAGAAGAAATGGAGGCCGATGAACTTCGGAGGGCGGTCGGTCGCGGTGGCGAGGCCGGTAATGCTGATGCTGCTCGTGTTCGAGGCGAAGATGGCGTCCGGGTCGGCCACCGCGCTCAGTGCCGCCCAGGTCTCGCGCTTCAGCGCCTCGTCCTCGAAGATCGCTTCGACGACGAGGTCGTGGCCTGCGGCGCCGTCGGTGCCCGTCGCGGTGGAGATGCGCTCCGTGATCTCGTCGGCCGCCGCACGCTCGAGCTTGCCCTTCTCGACCTGGCGCGCCAGGTTGCCGGCGACCCGCTGCCGGCCGGCCTCCGCGATCTCCGCCGTGCGATCGGCGAGGGTGACCGACTTGCCGGCGGCCGCGCTCACCTGGGCGATGCCGTGGCCCATCAGGCCGGCGCCCACGACGTAGACCCGCTGCAGGCTCATGGCCGGCTAGCCTAGCAGCCGCTGCAGGTCCAGGAGCATGGTCGGATGTGCGGCATCGCCTCCCACGGTGCGGAAGCCCAGCGACTGGTAGAGCGCCACCGCCGGCGCGTTCCTCGCGTCCACGCTCAGGCTGAGCGCCTCGATCCCGGCGGCGCGCGCCCGCGCGGCCAGGGCCATGACCAGCGCGCGCCCGATCCCGCGGCCGCGAAAGGCCGCCTCGACGCCCAGGCTGATCTCGGGGATCTGCTCCGCCACGAAGCCATAGCCGGGCAGCGCCGCCGGGAAATGCCGGTGCCAGGCGGCGCCGACCGGCTCACCGTCAACCTCGCCGATCACCCCGGCATCGCCCGGGCGCCCCCAGCCGACGAGATAGGGGGACAGGCCCGGATCGAGCCGGACGGCGTCGATCGGCGGCGGTTCGGCCGGGGGCAGGTCGGCGGTCATGGCCAGGACGTGCCACAGGAATGGCTCGTCGGCGGGGGTCACGTCCCTGATGGCGAAGATCGGCGGCCCGTCCGTCATGTCAGGAGCTGCTCGGCTGCGGTGACCGGGTCGATCTCGCGCGTGGCGACCGCCTCGACCGTTGAAGCCCAGTCGGGTCGTGACGCCGCCCGCCGCGCGGCGGCGTCGCCCAGCGCGCGGCGTAGCTGACCCATTGCCCGCGCGCGCGCCTGCTCCGGCTCGCGCGCCACTGCGCGGTGCGCATCGATCGCGTCGACCAGGGCGGCGACGCCCTCGCCGGTGGTGGCCGTCGTCAGCAGGATGGGCGGCGGCTTGCGCGTCACGCGGCCGCCGGCGGTCGAGAGCATGGCCCGCAGCTGGCGCGCCGCTCGATCGGCGCCCGGCCGGTCCGCCTTGTTGACGACCAGCACGTCGGCGACCTCGAGCAGGCCGGCCTTGATGGCCTGCACCTCGTCCCCCATCTCCGGCACCTCGACCACGACCGTCGTCTCCGCCAGCCGGGCGACCTCCACCTCGCTCTGTCCCGCCCCAACCGTCTCGACCAGCACCGGGTCGAAGCCGGCCGCGTCGAGGGCGGCGGCAGCGATCCAGGTGGCCGCCGCCAGCCCCCCGAGCTCGCCACGGGACGCCATGGAGCGCATGAAGACGCCGTGGTCGGCAGCGTGCTCCATCATCCGGATCCGATCGCCCATGATCGCGCCGCCTGTGTAGGGCGAACTGGGGTCGACGGCCAGGATCCCCACCCGCCGGCCGCGTCGCCGCCACTCGGCGGCCAGCGCGTTGACCAGCGTCGACTTGCCGCTGCCCGGCGGCCCGGTGATGCCCACCAGGTGCGCGCTGCGACCGGCGCGGAACAGGTCCGGCAGCACGGCGCGCATGCCCGGGATGTCGTCCTCGATGGCGGTCAGCAGGCGGGCCAGCGGCCCGCGCTCGCCGGCCACGGCGCCGCGCAGCAGCTCGGCGAGGTCGGCCACCCTCCGATCAGCTGCGCCGGCGCGCGTGCTCGCGGAAGTAGCGCGCCACCTGGCCGATGCTGGTGCCGGGGCCGAAGATCTCGGCGATGCCGGCCTCCTTGAGCTTGCCGACGTCGGCGTCGGGGATGATGCCGCCGGCCGCGACCAGCACATCGTCCATGCCCCGTTCGCGCACCAGCTGCACGATGCGCGGCAGCAGCGTCATGTGCGCGCCGGACAGGATCGACAGCCCGACCACGTCGACGTCCTCCTGCTCGGCGGCGTCGGCGATCATCTCCGGCGTCTGGCGCAGGCCGGTGTAGATCACCTCGAAGCCCTCGTCGCGCAGGCCGCGCGCGAGCACCTTGGCGCCGCGATCGTGCCCGTCCAGGCCGGGTTTCGCGATCAGGACCCGAATCGGCGTCGACCGGTCTTCATCGGTCTGGCTCATGCGCGCCCGATTCTAGTCCGGCCTCACGCGCGAGCGTGTCGATCGTGGCCGCCATGGCCAGGTCCTTGGCGGTCAAGCCCTTGGACGCGTGGGTGGTCAGCGTGAAGGTGACCCGTCGCCAGTTGATGAGGATCTCCGGGTGATGGTCGGCCGCCTCGGCGGCCTCGGCTACGCGGTTGACGAGGCCGATGGCGGCAAGGAAGGTCGGACAGCGCACGGTGCGGGCGATGACCTCACCGTCGCGACCCCAGTCCGGCAGCGCGGCAAGGCCTTCGGTGATCTCCGCCTCGGACAGGAGTGGCGCGTACGGCATCGACTTAGCCGGAGGAACGCCCGATGAAGGTCAGGAACTCGCTCCGCGTGCGGCCGTCGCGTCGGAAGGTGCCGAGCATGGCGCTCGTCACCATGGTGGCCTGCTGCTTCCGAACGCCGCGCATCATGGTGCACAGGTGCGTCGCCTCGATCACGCAGCCGACGCCCTTCGGCTCCAGGCGCTCCATCAGGAGGGCGGCGACCTGCTGGGTCATGCGCTCCTGGACCTGCAGCCGGTGCGCGTACATGTCGACGATGCGCGGGATCTTCGACAGGCCGATGACCCGGCCGCGCGGCAGGTACCCGACATGGGCGCGACCGTAGAACGGCAGCAGGTGGTGCTCGCATAGCGAGTAGAACTCGATGTCGCGGACCACGACCATCTCGTCGTAATCGACGTCGAAGCAGGCGCCGTTGAGCAGCTGGTCGGGGTCGAGGTGGTAGCCGGCGGTCAGCTCCGCGTACATCCGGCGCACGCGCTCGGGCGTGGCTGCCAGGCCCGCCCGCTGCGGGTCCTCGCCGATCTCGGCGAGCAGCGTGCGGACGGCACTCTCCAGCTCGCGGCCGGGCTCCGGGGAGATGCGCTCGAGCTTGACGTCGCCTTCATTCACGAGCCGCATGCTACCCCTAGGCGGCCGATTGCCGCCGGGGTAGACTTTGCGCTCGTTTCGTTCATCCATCCCGTACGACGATCACGCTGCCATGATCCAGCACCACCCCAGCTCGCGATCCCGACGCCTCGCGATCCCGGGCATGGCCCACGATCGCCTCGCGACTGCGCTTGCCTCGCGGCTGGACGATGGATACCACTACTTCGCCGGCATCGCGCCCGGCGGCATGCCGCCAATCGACGCGGTGGTCGTGGGTCCCGGCGGGACCTGGGCGCTCACCCTGGCGCAGCTCCGCGGTCGCTTCCGCAAGCGCAACGGCCATTGGTATCGCTGGAACCGGTCGACCGAGTCGTGGGTGCCGTGGGACGCGCAGCCGATCATGAACGCGCGCATCGTCGGCCACCGCCTGGAGCTCTTCCTGGAGCGCGCCACCCTGCCGGCAGTCGTGCAGGCCTGCCTAGTCGCCTCGCCCGGGGCCGAGATCGACTGGGAGCCGGACCAGCGACCGGGGATCCACGTCCACTCGGCGATCGACCGATTGGCGAAACGCATCAGCCGAGACGACGCACTGACCGAGGCCCAGGTCGAGCGGATCGTGGCCCTGCTCGACCCGCGCCAGCCGCTGCCGCGACTGGCCACCTCCCGCCCGCGCGGCTGAGCGCCGAGCCCGACCCCTCCAAGGGCTCGGCTATGATCCGGGCCCGATGACGCACCCCGCCCGCTCCTCCGCCGTCGCCGGCGTTGCCGCGACGGGCGCGGTGTCCGCGCTGCTCCTCGCGGCGTGGCTGGTGCCGGGGCTGGCGGTCTTCGTCGTGTGGCCTCTCCTCTTCGTGGTGCCCGGCTGGGCGCTCATGGCCTGGACGCGCCCGCGCATCGGCTCCACCGGCCGGCTGGGCCTGGCCATCGTCCTCTCGGTGGCCGGCTCGGCGCATCTGGTCTATTGGCTGTCGCTTGCCGCCGGTGGCTACCGGCGCGAGGTGATCTTCGCCGCTGCCGCCATGCTGGCCGCGCCGATCCCGTTCGCCGCCTGGCGCGGCGGCGGTCACGCGCTCGGCGCGCAGGCCATCGGCGCCATCCGCGCGCTCAGGCGCCAGCGTGTGGCCTTCGCACTGGCCGGGCTTGCGGCGGCCTTCGTGGGCCTGGTGCTGGATGCAGGCCTCTGGAAGCCGACTCCCAGCGGGATCGCGGCGGGTGGCTCGAACTGGAGCGACCTGGGCGTCCACCTGTCGATCGCGCAGTCGCTGAACGCCGGCAATTTCCCGCCGCAGGTGCCCTACTTCGCCGGCGCTCCGCTGGTCTATCACTGGTTCGCCGATTTCCATGCCGCCATCGTGGCCGCGGCGGCGGGCCTGTTCGCCATCCCCGCCTTCGTCGTCTCGTCGGCCATCCTGGCGGGCGCGCTCGCCCTGCTGGTCCACGGGCTCGCCCGCCGGCTGCTGCGTGGACCCCAGGCCCGGCGGGCCGCCATCCTGGCCCTGGTGCTGGTGATCGTTGGCGGAGGGCTCGGCTGGATCAGGTTCGTCGGCGACCTGGCCGCCGGCTATGGCAGCCCGATCGCGCTGGTGACCAACCAGACCTACGACAACTTCTGGTACCAGATCAGCGCGGTCAACCCGGACGGCACGTTTACGCACGGCGGACCAACCTGGCCGTACTTCCGCATCCCATCGGTGATGGGAACCGGCCTGCTGGTGCATCGGGCCACCACCGCCGGCCTGCCGATCCTGGTCGGCGCCGTGCTGCTGCTGGTCGCCGGCCTGCCCACCGCCCGGGCTCGCCGCACCGGGTGGCGCGACCGGCCGGCGCTCATCGGCCTGGCGGGCGCGCTGGGTGCCATGCTGGCGCCGTTCCACTTCTTCTTCTTCCCCGCCTTCGTGCTGCTGGCTGGCCTCTACGTCCTCCTTGGTGGCCGGCTGTTCGATCGCCAAGCGCCGCGCAACGCCGCGCTGTTCCTGGCGCCATACCTGCTGGCCGTGCCGTTCGCCGTCCCGCCGCTGTTCCAGGCTGCCGGCTCGGGCGCCCTGAAGTTCCACCTGGGCTGGGAGTCGGCCCCCTTTCCCGAGAGCGAGTGGGGGCCATTCGGCAGCGCGGGCCTGTCGGTGGCGTTCTTCTTCATCACCAACCTGGGCGTCCCGCTTCTGCTGGCGCTGATCGCGCTCCTGGCGCCGAGGACCCCGTGGCGCTTCTTCCTGGGGGCCTGGCTGCTCGCCCTGTTCGCCATCCCGAACCTGCTGCAGGTGAGCGACATCGCCTTCGACATGAACAAGTACTTCCAGGCCATGTGGATCGCCGTCGCGCTGCTGGCCGCATGGCTGATCCGCCGCTGGCCGTTGCCGGCGGTTGCCCTGGTCCTGGCGCTCAGCATCCCCTCGCCGCTGCTCGTGGCGGGTTGGACCGCGCTAAACCGCGAACAAGTGATGGACTGGCAGGGGGCTGAGGCTGCCGACTGGATCGCCGCGAAGACCCCCGAGCGCAGCGTGTTCGCCACCGATGGCTGGCTGAACTCGCCGACCGACCCCGCCGGCAGGCTGCGGCTGCTGACCTATGCCCCGTACGTGGCGAACCTGGGCTTCGATCCCAGCGTACGCGTGGGTCAGGTCTTCGATATCTACTGCGCCGGCGACGCGGCGCGCAGCGTGCAGCTCATGCGCGAGCTGGGCGCGAGCTACCTCCTGGACGGTGGCCGGCCGGCGGACTGCACCGCGCCAACCGACTTCGCAACGACGCCGGAGCTCGAGCAGGTATTCGCCAATGCCGCGCTGCGCATCTGGCACCTGACCGATGTCGCCGCGGCCGCTCCAGCCACGGCTGATCCATGAGCATGCCGGCCACCGACGTCCAGGGCAGCCCGCGTGGCGCCGTCGTCGCGCTCGAGCACGTCAGCAAGCGCTACGGGCCGCCCGGCTCGCCGCCGGCCGTCAACGACCTGTCGCTGACGGTGCCCGCCGGCGAGATCTGCGTGCTGGTGGGACCGTCCGGCTGCGGCAAGACGACGACCATGAAGATGATCAACCGCCTGATCGAGCCGACCAGCGGGCAGATCACGATCGACGGCCAGGACGTCTCCCGCCTGCCCGCGGTCGAGCTGCGACGGCGGATCGGCTATGTCATCCAGCAGGTGGGCCTCTTCCCGCACCTCACCGTGGGCGAGAACGTGGCGGTCGTCCCACGCCTCCTGCGCTGGCCGCAGGCTCGTGTCGGTGAGCGGGTCGACGAGCTGCTCGAGCTGGTGGGACTCGACCCGACGGCCTACCGCTCCCGCTACGCCGCAGCGCTGTCCGGCGGCGAGCGCCAGCGGGTGGGGGTGGCGCGCGCGCTGGCGGCCGATCCACCTCTCATGCTGATGGACGAGCCCTTCGGGGCGGTCGACCCGATCCGCCGTGAGCGGCTGCAGAACGAGTTCCTGCGTCTGCAGGCCAAGGTGCGTAAGACGGTCGTCTTCGTCACCCACGACGTGGACGAGGCGATCAAGATGGCCGACCGCATCGCGATCCTGGAGCGTGGCGGCGTCCTGGCCCAGTACGACACGCCCGACGCCATCCTGGCCCGCCCCGCCAGCGAGTTCGTGGAGCGCTTCGTGGGGGCCGACCGGGGCCTCAAGCGCCTATCCCTGGCGCGCGTGCGTGACCTGCCGCTGATCGAGCCGGTCCTGGCCCGCGCCGGGGAGCCGCGCGGCGAGATCCGGCAGCGGCTCGAGCGGGAAGGGTCGGTCGGCTACGCCCTGCTGGTCGACGATGCCCAGCGGCCGCTCGCCTGGATCGGCCCGCACGAGCTGGCCGGCGACGGGACGGTGGAGCCCCCTGCCGCCACGTCGGGACCAGATCTGATCGAGCCGGAGTCGACGCTGCGCGACGCGCTGTCGAGCCTGCTCCTCTCCAGCGTCCAGCTGGGCGTGGTGGTGGATGCGAACCAGCGCGTGCTCGGGCTGATCAGCGTGGACGACATCAGCGAGACCCTGCGGCGCAGCTCGAGGCCAGCCTGACGATGACCGAGGGGCAGCCCTTCTTCCGTCTCGACTGGGTGCTCGACAACCTGGACCAGCTGGCTCGGCGCCTGGGTGAGCACGTGCTGGTCACGGTCATCGCGGTCGGTGTCGGCTTCGTCATCTCGTTCGCGCTGGCCATGCTGATCCGGCGCTTCCCGCGCATTTACGCGCCGATCCTGGCCGTAAGCGGGGTCCTCTATGCCATCCCCAGCATCGCCCTGTTCGTGCTGCTGATCCCGATCACCGGGCTGTCGCTGCTGACCGCCGAGATCGCCCTGGTCTCCTACACGCTGGTGATCCTGGTGCGCAACATCGTGACCGGCCTGCGCGGGGTCCCGGCCGAGGTGCTGGAGGTCGCCGACGGCATGGGCTTCTCCAACGTCCAGCGCCTCTGGCGGGTGGAGCTCCCGATCGCGCTGCCGATCATCGTGGCCGGCCTGCGGATCGCGACCGTCACCACCATCGGGCTGGTGACCATCGCCACCCTCATCGGGATGGGCGGCCTGGGCTACCTGATCGTGAACATCGGCCTCACCCGGCGCTTCCCGACGGCCACCATCACCGGTGTGGTGATGGTGGTGCTCCTCTCAGCGCTGGTTGACCTGCTGCTGCTTGCCCTGCAGCGACGCCTGGCGCCATGGGCTGCGGTCCGCGAGGCGTAGCCGTGGAGTTCCTGGGACAGGTATGGGCGTGGTACACCGATCCGGCCAACTGGGCCGGCAGGGATGGGATCCCGGTGCGGCTCTGGGAGCACGTCTCCCTCTCGCTGGCGTCGCTCCTGGCCGGACTGGCCATCGCCCTGCCGATCGGGCTGTACATCGGCCACACCGGGCGCGGCGCGCGGGTGGTGGTCGCCATCAGCAACATCGGTCGTGCCGTCCCATCCCTCGGCTGGCTGGGGATCGCCTACCCGATCAGCACCGGACTCTTCCAGCGCGGCGGGATCGGGTTCCTGCCGGCCTTCATCGGACTGGTGGCCCTCGCCATCCCGCCGGTGGTGACGAACACGTATGCCGGGCTGCAGGGGGTCGACGACGACCTGCGCGAGGCGGGGCGTGGCATGGGCATGCGCGAGTCCGAGCTCCTGGCACGGGTGGAGGTGCCGGTGGCGATGCCGGTCATCCTGGCCGGCATCCGGGTCTCTGCGGTCGCGGTCGTCGCCACTGCGCCTCTGGCCGCGCTCGTCGGCGGCGGCACGCTGGGGGCCTACATCCTCGCCGGCCTGGCCCTGGCCGACGAGGTTCTCGTCTTCGCCGCCGCCATCTTGGTAGCGCTGCTGGCGGTCCTGACCGAGCTGCTCTTCGGGTGGCTCCAGCGCCGCGTCGTATCGCCGGCACTGGCCGGTCCGGACGAGCTGCCGGCGCCCTGGCCGACCTAGGTCACGGGTCCCCGCGGCGCCCTGGCGCCGACATCAGGTCGTCGCTGATTCGCTGCTAGACTGCCCGGACCGAACCGCGCTTTGGCGCGGCGCACGGATTCCCCCAACGTTCACGGGACAAGGAGGACCCAATGCGGATTACCCGCACGCTCGCTCTCGGGGCGGCGTCGCTGGTGCTCGTGCTGAGCGCCTGCGCGCCGGGTGGGAGCGAGACAGGCTCGCCGAGCGGAAGCGCGGCAGCCATCAAGCCGGACGTCAGCATCGGTTCGCAGGCGTTCTGGGAGGCAGCCGTCATCGGTGAGATGTACGCCCAGGCGCTGGAGGCGCATGGGTATTCGGTCGACCGTCACCTCGAGATCGGCGAGCGGCCAGAGGTGCATGCGGCGTTCAACGCCGGTGAGATCAACCTCATTCCGGAATACCTCGGCGGGCTGGCCGGCCAGGGCCTGGAGATCAAGGAGCTGTCGTCAGACCCGCAGGAGGCCTGGGACAACATGCAGGACGCGCTGTCCGCCAAGGGCTGGGTCGTCTTCGACTTCGCCCCCGGCACGGATGCCGACGGCTTTGCGGTGCGCAGCGAGACCGCCGACCAGTTCAGCCTCGCGACCATGAGCGACCTGGCCAAGGTCACCGAGCCGCTGACCTGGGGGATCGCCGCAGGCTGCCCGACCAACCCCGTCTGCCAGCCGGGGCTGAAGGACCTCTACGGCATCGATCTCAGCCAGGCCGATGTGGTGACGCTGCAGCCGTGCAGCACGGACATGGCCACCGCCCTCAACGACCAGGCGATCGACGTGGCGCAGGTCTGCACCACCCAGCCGGAGATCGTGTCGATGAACTTCGTCCTGCTGGATGACGACAAGCACCTGCAACCGGCGCAGAACCCGGTGCCCCTCGCCAGCAAGGAGCTGGCCGATGCGGCTCCCGCCGACTTCGCCGAGACGCTGAACGCCATCCAGGCCAAGCTCACCACCGAGGCGCTCACCCAGCTCGGCGTCCAGATCAACGTGAACCAGGAGTCGATCGAGGACGTCGCGCAGCAGTTCCTGGAGGACCAGGGCCTGGCGATGTAGCGCCGGCTCGCCGTGGACCGATGCGGGCGGCGCGGCCTCCTGGCAGCGCCGCCCGTATCCTTGTCCGAGCACGATGTCAGAGCACCTCGACCTGGCCGACTGGCGCCGGCGCGTGGCCAGCCTGTACGACGCCATGCGGCGCGACCGCCGAGCGGCACAGCTGCGGCTGGTGGCGTTTCGCGCCGGCAAGGATCAGCTGTTTGCCGAGCATCCCTCCTCCCCGGTACCGGCCGCCGCCCGGCGCAACTTCCGCGGCCTCGCCTATTGGCGCCACGACCCTGCGCTGCGCTTGAGCGCCGCCCTGGAGCCGGATCCCGCGGCGCCGCCGCTGGAGGTTCCACGCTCCGGCGAGGGGCAGGCGATGCCCTACGCGCGAATCGGCTGGGTCAGCTTCGAGGTGGACGGCGCCGGCTGCCGGCTGGCGGTCTACTGGCTGAACGAGTACAGCGGCGGCATCTTCATCCCGTTCCGCGACGCTACCAGCGGGCGTGAGACCTACGGCGGCGGACGCTACCTGTGGGACTCGGCCAAGGGAGCCGACCTGGGCTCGTCCGGCGATGATCTGGTGCTCGACTTCAACTATGCCTACCACCCATCCTGCGTGTACGACCCGATCTGGAGCTGCCCGCTCGCGCCCCAGGAGAACTGGCTGACGCTGCCGATCGCCGCCGGCGAGCGACTCGAGCCGGCGGAGCACGCGAGCCGATGACCAGCCCCGACCCGCGACCGCCGCGGCACTGCTACAAGTGCGGCCGCGAGATCGGTCCGGACGAGTCCATCTGCGAGATCTGCAACCGGGCCGGCATGGCGACACCCTCCGCCAGCCAGTACCACGGCACGATCGTGGTGGCGATCATCGCCGGGGTGGCCGGGCTGGCCATCTGGGGCAGCCTGGCGATGCGCGGCGTGGGTCCGTATTCGGCCGGCGTGGAGGCGGTCGTGCCGGACCCGCCCAACGGGGCGGTGGTCACGTACCGCGTCGCCAACGAAGGCACGTCACGCGGCTACGCGAAGTGCCAGCTTCAGGCGCTCGATGCAAGCGGCCGCGTCCTGCGCTCGCGCGCCGTCCTGGCCGGGCCACTCGACGGAGGTGCCTCGCAGACCTTCTCCGAACGCATCCCGGGCCTGCCGGACGCGCCAGCCTCCGTCACGATCCGCTGCTAGCCAGCTTCCGAGGCGCGGTACGCGCGAGCCAGCAGCGGATCGTCCAGCACGACGCGGATCGCGAGGAGGCCGCGAGAGCTCGGTTCGTCGCTCACCGCGGCCCAGGCTTCCGGCGAGAGGTCGGCCACACGCTGGTCGGCGGTACCCCAGTAGCAGTCGCACCAGTCGATGACCGTAAGCCGGGCACAGCGGTCGGCGCAGATCGTCACCTGCCCGACCACCGACCCGGTGTACTGC
>JBKOZM010000143.1:0-5327 GCA_046725855.1 Chloroflexota bacterium
GCCAAGGCCTGGTACGAGCTGCTGGCGGGCCTGACCGATGACGACCCCGACCGCATCGCCTTCGGCCGGGAGCCGGCCGCCTACCGTCACGCGGCGCTCATGAACCACGCCCGCACCGACTGGGCCTTCACGGTCGCGCGCCGCTTCCTCTACGAGCATGCCGATGCGACGCGCCTGGAGTCGCTCGCGCGCTCGTCCTTCGCACCGATCGCCGAGCTGGCGGCCAAGATGCGGCGCGAGGAGACCTACCACCTGCTGCACTTCGACGTGTGGCTGCGGCGTCTGGCGGAGGCCGGCGGCGAGTCGCGCGACAAGCTGGCGGCCGCTCTGGAGCGAATCTGGCCCGATGCCCAGGCCGTCTTCGCGCCGCTGGCGGGCGAGGTGCAGCTCGTGTCAGCGGGGATCCTGCCCGATGACCTGGAGACGCTGCGCGCTCGCTGGCAGGAACGGGTGCTGCCGATCCTCGAGCAGCTTGGCCTGCCGCTGCCTCCCGCGGACGCGCGCCCGGCCGGGGATGGCCGCACGCGGCGCAGCGACGAGTTCGCCTGGCTGCACGGCGAGTTCACGATGGTGGCCCGATCCGACGAGGGCGCGACGTGGTAGTGCGCGCCCCGGCTCGCGAGGAGCGCGAGGCGGCGGTCTGGGCGGCGCTTGCCGAGATCGCCGATCCGGAGATTCCCGCCATCAGCGTGGTGGACCTGGGAGTCATCGGCGAGGTGGCCTTCGCACCGCGTCCGGAGGGCGGGGAACGCCTCAGCGTGCAGCTACTGCCGACGTTCATCGGCTGCCCGGCGATCGACGTCATGCAGCAGCAGATCGGGGAGCGGCTGCGCGAGCTCGAGCTGGCTGACGAGGTGGCGGTGGAGGTCAGCTTTGCCGAGCCGTGGACGTCGGACCGGATCACGCCGACGGGGCGCGAGGCGTTGCGGGCCAGCGGGTTCGCGCCACCGGTCCGCATCGGTCCATCCTTCGTGTCCGACGAGCTGCTCACGGTCCTGCCCATCGCGGAGTGCCCGTACTGCGGCTCGCGCAACACGATCCTCGAAAATCCGTTCGGCCCGACCCTGTGCCGGGCGATCTACCACTGCGCCGACTGCCGCCAGCCGTTCGAGGCCTTCAAGCCGGTGTAGATCCCGCCTGTTCGAGCGTCGCCAGCGCCTTTCGTGCCTGGCTTCTTGCGAAATCGCCTGCCCCAGTCCGCTTGAGTACGGCCTTCAATCTCGGCCGGCTACGGTCAGGAAATGGCACCGTCCGCCATCGGCCAAGGCGCCTGAGGGCGAGGATGGCGTGCCCGTTCACCTCGTCGTCATCGAGCAGGTCGATCAAGACGTCCGGCGCTCGGGGGTCTCGCGTTCTGGTCAGCGCATCGCACAGCATCTGGCGCGCCACTCCGGAGCCTCTGTCGCGGAGCAGAATGATGACATCGTCGGCGTCGGAAGCGGCGACGAGCGTGGACAGCGCGTCGGCGATAGCCCACCTAACGCCAGACTCGTTGTTCGGCATGCGCCGGTAGGCGGCGATGAGCTGTCGAGCGCCCTCACCCGCCGCGGGTCGCTCGCCGCGTAACGAGCGCGCGATGCTTTCCACCACAGCGGGGAAGTCCATCCGGGGCAGCCACTTGACGAGGATCGGCGCAGCGCGAACGAAATCGAAGCTAACGGGACGGAGAGAGGTGAACACCCCAAAGTCGGTGACGTCGACGCCCGCCTCGATGAGCTCATCGAGCATTGGTTGCGCTGCCCGCATGAATTCCGCCTCGTGTTCCCGGCGGTTGGGCGCATCATCCCGTTCCATGGTCCCTGGCACGGGGTTTATCGTACGCTGGTCACCGTGGGCCAGGCCCGCGGGATGCTGGGCGACACGCTACGCTTCGCCGCATGGCGATTGACGCTGACGAGATCCGCACGGCAGCCGATGAGCTGCTCGACGCGGGCGCGCACGATCCGCTCGACACGATGCGCCACTCCGCCGCACATGTCATGGCAGCGGCCGTGCTGGAGCTGTTCCCCGAGGCCAAGCTGGGGATCGGTCCGGCCATCCGCGACGGCTTCTACTACGACTTCGACCTGCCGCGGAGCCTGACCCCGGCCGACCTGGAGGCGATCGAGGAGGGAATGCGCGCCCAGGTGGCGGACGACCTCCCCTTCGAACGCAGCGAGCTGGATCGTCCCGCCGCGCTGGAACGCCTCGCCGGCGAGGGCCAGGACTACAAGGTCGAGATCGTGCGCGAGCTGCCGGAGGACGAAGCGCGGGTGGTCAGCTTCTACCGCCACGGCGACTTCAGCGATCTGTGCCGCGGTCCCCACGTGCCGTCGACCGGGGCATTGGGACCCTTCAAGCTGCTGAGCTCCGCCGGCGCCTATTGGCGCGGCGACGAGAAGCGACCGATGCTGCAGCGCATCTACGGCACGGTCTGGGAGACGCAGGCCGACCTGGACCGCTACCTGTGGCGGCTGGAGGAGGCGAAGAAGCGCGACCACCGCAAGCTGGGCCGCGACCTGGACCTGTTCACCTTCCATCCCGAGTCGCCGGCCGCGCCCTTCTGGCACCCGCGCGGGATGGTGCTCTATCGGGCGCTGGAGGACTGGTCGCGCCAGGTCCGCCGGGAGGGCGGTTTCCTCGAAGTCCGCGCGCCGACACTCGTCCGCAAGGAGCTGTGGGAGCAGTCCGGCCACTGGGAGCTGTACCAGGACAACATGTTCGTCCTGGACGACTACGAGCACCAGTCGGGCATGAAGCCGATGAACTGCCCGGAGGACATCCTCATCTACCGGACCCGGCCCCGTTCGTATCGAGAGCTACCCCTGCGCTACTGCGACTACTCGGTGCTCATGCGGAAGGAGCTCACTGGAGCGCTGTCCGGCATGTTCCGGGTGCGGCAGCTGGTCCAGGACGACGCGCACGTCTTCTGCCGGGAGGACCAGATTGGCGACGAGCTGCGTCTCGCCCTGAGCCTGGTGGAGCGCCAGTACGAGCCGTTCGGCTTCCGTCCGCGATACCACCTGGCCACGCGGCCGGAGAAGCGGCTGGGCTCCGACGAGTTCTGGGATATGGCCGAGGCCAAGCTGCGCGACGCGCTGGAGGCCTCCGAGCGGCAGTACTCGCTCGACCCGGGCGGCGCCGCGTTCTATGCGCCGAAGATCGACGTGTTCATCGACGACGCGCTGGGGCGGGAGTGGCAGCTGGCCACGATCCAGCTCGACTATCAGCTGCCGCAGCGCTTCGACCTGGAGTATCGGGCGGCCGATGGCGGCTTCGAGCGGCCGGTGATGATCCACTACGCGATCTACGGTTCGTTCGAGCGCTTCACCGGGATCATCACGGAGCACTATGCCGGTGCCTTCCCGGCGTGGCTGGCGCCCGTGCAGGCGATGGTCATCCCCATCGCCGATCGGCACGTCGCGTACGCCGAGCATGTCCGCGATGAGCTGCTCGCCGCCGGCCTGCGCGCCGAGGTCGACGACCGCTCCGAGCGAATGCAGGCCAAGTTGCGCGACGCGCAGGAGCAGAAGATCCCGGTGATGCTGGTGGTCGGCGATCGCGACCAGGAGGCGGGAGCGGTGAGCCCGCGGCTGCGCACCGGCGAGTCGATGCAGGGCGTGCCGCTCGCCGAGTTCGTGGCCGACCTCTGGCGTCGGGTAGGGGCCCATGAGCTGTGGCCCTACGCCGAGGGCGAGGGTCAGGGCGAGCCGGCCGAGGCGGGGAGCGAGCCCCAGGGTGTTCCCGCCAGTTAGCAATATGGTTACTGCTACGCGACTCAGGGTGGGCCGCGAGGACCGTTATCAGGCGAACCCACGCTCAGCGAAGGATCCCGATGCGCGCAGAGACGGCCGATATCTCGCTTACCAGTAACCACACTGCTACGAGACGGGAGGCGGGATCTCGGTGAGGAAGATGCGCGGGGTTGGGCAGCTGGCCCTCGCCACGACCGATCCGGATCGCGTCGCGGAGTTCTACGAATCGGCGTTCGGCTTCCGTCGCCGCGCGGGCGACACCACCGGCGTGGACCTGGAGCTTGGCGGCTTCGAGCTCAGCTTCCGCCGCAGCGAGCGCGCCACCCGCGAGGGGATGCAGATCGGCTTCCGGGTCGACACCGCCTCCGAGGTCGACGCCTGGGCCCAGGAGCTGGCCGGACGCGGGTTCGCGCTGGTTGGGCCACCATCGGGCGACCGATGGGAGGGAACGCGATCCTTCCGGGTTGCGGACCCGGATGGGCGCCAGGTGGCGGTCTTCTATGACTACCGGTGATGGCATAGGCCGATGACCGTCGCCGAGCGCATCTGTCCGAACTGCGGGTCCGCCAACCCCGACGGCGCTCGATTCTGCTCGTCGTGCGGGACGGCCCTGACGCTCGAGGCCCCCGCCGCGGAGACGCGCAAGACGGTGACCGTCCTGTTCTGCGATGCCACCTCGTCCACCGCGCTCGGCGAGACGATGGACCCCGAATCGCTGCGGAACCTGATGACGCGCTACTTCGACGTCATGCGCGAGGTGATCGAGTTCCATGGTGGCGTGATCGAGAAGTTCATCGGCGACGCGGTGATGGCCGTCTTCGGCGTCCCGATCATCCACGAGGACGACGCGCTGCGCGCTTGCCGGGCGGCGGTCGAGATCCGCGATCGGCTGGCCGTGATGGACACCGCGATCAGGGCCGAGCGCGGGGCCACCATCGAGTGGCGAATCGGGGTCAACACCGGCGAGGTGGTGGCCGGCGACGCGACCGCCAGGCAGCGGATCGTGACCGGCGATGCAGTGAACGTGGCGGCTCGCCTCGAGGCAGCCGCGGCTCCGGGCGAGATCCTCATGGGTGCCGACACGTACGCCCTGGTGCGAGGTGCGGTGAGTGCCGAGCCGGTCGAGCCGCTGGCCCTGAAGGGCAAGGCCCGACCGGTGCCCGCCTGGCGTCTGTCAGCGGTGACTGACACGACTGGTCGACATGCTCGCCCGCTCGAGGCACCGCTGGTCGGCCGTCGCCGTCCGCTGCACCTGCTGGAGGACGCCTTCCGCGAGGCGGTAGAGGAGCGGATCTGCCACCTGTTCACGATCCTGGGGGTGGCGGGCGTGGGGAAGTCCCGGCTGGTGGACGAGTTCATCGCCTCATTGGGCGACCAGGCCCGCCTCGCTGCCGGCCGGTGCCTCGCCTACGGCCACGGGATCACGTACTGGCCCGTGGCTGAGGCGTTGCGCCACGGAGCAGGGATGGCCGAGGACGATGCGCCGGATAAGACGGCCGCCCGGTTGCAAGAACTCCTCAATGATGAGCCTGAGGCTGATCGAATCGCGAGCATCGTGGGCAACCTGCTGGGTGTCGAGGACAGCCCTCCAGC
>JBKOZM010000144.1:0-6757 GCA_046725855.1 Chloroflexota bacterium
CCGCGAGGGTGGCCTCGGCGACCGCCAGACGCGTCCGCGCCTCGGCCGCGGCGCGCTCGGCCGCCTCCGCCGCCTGGCCCTGGGACAGGTAGGCATCGTGCAGGCGTCGCGCCTCGGCAAGATGGGCCTCCGCGGCGGCGAGCACGGACTTGGCGGCGCGCAGGGGTCCCTTGGCGGCGATGGTGTCGGCGCCCACGGCCTGGCGGCGGAACTCCTCCAGCCGGGCGATGGCCTCGGCCGCCGTCGCCTCCGTACCGCGTGTGGCGGCGGCCCGCTGCATGTGGTCCTGGAGCTGATCGGCGGCGTCGGCCACCGCCAGGATCTGCGCCTGGCTGACCGAGACGGTGGCGGCGAACGACTCGCGGTCGAGCCCGAGCCAGCGAGACGCGTCCGGCGTTCCGTCGACGATCTCGTCGGACACGTCACGACCCAACGCCACGTCCCAGGCGCGGCAGGCCACCTTTCCGGCCAGGTCCTGGCTGATGTCGATGCTGCGCCCATCGTCCAGCGCGAGCCGGGCCTCGACCTCCCACTGCTCGGGCTGATCCCAGGGCCGGTGCCGGGCCTCGACCGCGGCGTCGGCCGCGGTCGCTCGTCCGCGCCCTCGTCGAATCCCGGTGATCGCCAGCCGCGCGGCCGCGTGCCACGTTGACTTGCCGGCCTCATTGGGCCCGACGACCACCGTCATGCCCTCCGCCAGCTCCAGCGTCTGGCCGCGGAACGGGCCAAAGGCGCGGGCGACGACGCGTTCGATGCGCATCGGGCTAGGCGACGTCCAGGTCGCTGCGGCCTTCGAGGGCGCGCAGGCCGGTGAGGATCACCCGTCGCCGTCGCTCGAGGTCGATCGGCTCTGCCTCCTCGGCGTCGCGCAGGAACTGGCCGCGAATGGTCGACTCCCCCCGGATCGAGTCCAGCTCGTAGCCGACCTGGAGGCGGCCGGGTCGCACGACCAGGCCCTCGAGATGCGGTCCCAGCCGCGACAAATCCCGCATGTCGAGCTGTACCGACGGCGCCAGCTCGCCGTGCAGCGTGACGCGCGCGAAGCCGTCCAGGCCGACGAGCGCAGCGGATACCCGCTCGCCCACGTCCTCGGCATGCGCCGCTCCGTCCAGCGTGACGGTCACGTCATGGACGTGGCTGACCGCGACCGTGCGCCGTTCGCGCTCGACGGAGCCATCCGGCGCGACCGTGATGAGCACCGCCCCGCGCGGCCCTTCCTCGCCGAACTCGAGCGGATCGGGGTTGCCCGGGTAGGTGTAGCGCTCGGCGTCGCGCGGCACGTGATAGTGGCCCAGGAAGGCGTGCGCGATGCCCGCCGCCTCGATCTCGTCGGCATCGAATGGCGCATGCGGCTGCTTGCCGCTCTCCTGCCACCCGAGCGCGCCGCGCTCGGACGCGTGGGCCAGCGCCAGATGGACGCCCCCGCGGTCCGGACGGAAGGTGGTGAAGAAGCCGTCCGTATTGGCCGGCGCCCGATGGGCCGCGCCCCACAGGGTGAGACCGTCGGCCAGCTCGAACGGGCGCAACCGGGCCTCCGTGTACAGCCGCACGTTGGGCGACCAGTCGACCAGCGCGTACGGGCTGCGTTCCGACAGCCAGTCATGGTTGCCGGGCGCCATGAAGACGGGGCGGTCGATGCGCGCCAGGCTGGTGCGCACGAACTCGATCGTGTCCGGGCTGACACGGTCGTGCTCGAACAGGTCGCCGGCGCACAGCACCGCGTCGACGCGCTCCGCCTCGGCCAGGGCCAGGATGCGGGTCAGCGTCTCCCGGCGGTTGCGACGACGCAGCCGCGCCGCATCGGCGGATGCCCAGGCGAAGGGCGCGTCGAGATGCAGGTCGGCAAAGAGCAGCAGCTTCACTGCTGCGAAGGGTAGCGAAGGTCGTGACAGCTAGGCCGTCACATACGACCGCCGGCGGTTTAGCCGCCGGCGGTCGGAATTCAGGGTTTGGAGGACGCCGTTACACAGCTGATCGGCGCCCAGCCAGCAGGTTGTAGACGAGGACGATCAGCGCGATGACCAGCAGCAGGTGGATCAGCCCACCCGCGGTGTAGCTGGTGATGACGCCGAGCAGCCACAGGACCGCGAGGATCACGATCAGGGTCCACAGCATCGTGTGCACCTCCTTGCCCCTCCACGCGGAGCAAGACGCGTGCCGGGACGGTGCCGAACCTACTCGGCGGCCTCGCGTTCGTTGAGCAGCTGCACCACCAAAAGCACGGCCGCCAGCACGAGCAGGAGGTTGGCGATCGGGCCCCAGGCCAGCAAGAGGCCCACGAACCAGAGGACCAGGACGATCGCAACCGCTGTCCAGATCATCGCGCTCGCCTCACGCCGCCAGCGCCTCCAGCAGCAGATCCACGTGCTCGCCTGGCTTCACGCGAGGCAGGACGTGCTCGATGCGGCCATCGGGCCCGACGATGAAGCTCGTCCGTTCGACGCCCATGTATGTCTTGCCCATGAAGCCCTTCTCCACCCATACACCGTACGCATCGGCCATGCGATGCCCCTCGTCGGAGAGCAGGCGGTAGGGAAGCTCGTACTTCGCCCGAAACTTGACGTGGCTCTTCACCGAGTCGGGCGACACGCCGAAGACCTCGACGCCGGTATCGGTCACCCGGCCGAAGTTGTCACGGAGGGAGCAGGCCTGGGTGGTGCAGCCTGGGGTGTCGTCCTTCGGGTAGAAGTAGAGCACGTAACGGCGCCCCAGCAGGCTCTCGTTGGAGATCACCTCCCCGTCATCCGCCGGCAGGCTGAAGTCGGGTGCCGGTTCTCCTGGAGTCGGTTGGCTCACGGGCGAATCGTAACCTAGCCCATCTCCTCGATCGCAACCAGCACCGGCGGCAGGTCCCGGGGCAGGAGCCGCGCGGCGAGGTCGTCGGCCAGCTCTCCGATCAGCGCGTCGCTCGCTTCGGCCAGGTCATGGCCCGCCCGCGCGAGCACTCGCCGCATCGGCCGGTTGCCGGCCTCGGCAAGGACCGCGGCGAGCAGGACCGACTCGTCCGGATTGGACCACCGGTCGTCCTGCCCGTGCACCAGGCTGACGGACCGATGGAGCATGCTCGCCAGCGCCAGGGCCGGGGTATGGATCGCCTGCTCCACTCCGGCCAGCGCAAGGCGGACGACGTGGGCTCCGGGCAGTCGCAGCTCGAAGGCCGCCTCGTGGCGCTCGGCCCGCTCGATCAGGTCCTCGCTCCACCGGTCCAGCGCGGCCACGATGGGATGCTCGCGGTCCGTGGCGGAGCGAGCACGCGCGGCTACACCGCGGCGCAGCACGTCACGCCAGGAGCGGGCGGGGGGGCCGATGAGGGTCAGGGCGCCGATCGCCGGATCGCCGATCGCCACCGACAGGGCGATGACGGCGCCCTCGCCGTGTCCCACCATCCCGGTGCGCCGTAGGTCGAGCTGGCCGTGCGAGCGCATCGCCGCCAGCATGTCGCGCGCGTCATCGATCTTCGTGAAGAGCGGCACCGACTCCCACGCCCCATCCGAGGCGCCGCAGCCGCGTGGGTCACACCGCAGCGAGGCCACGCCGCGCGCCGCCAGCGCGTCGGCCAGCCGGGCGAGGAGGCCCAGCTCCGGCTCGCCGGGCGCATACCAGGTCGGGTGGCCGGTGCGATCCCAGGCCCCGCTGCGGTCGCGCGGCAGCCAGGACGGCAGCAGCAGGACGTTCGGGTAGCGGCCGCCACGGTCGGCCGGTGGCGGACCGTCCGGCAGCAGCAGCGTGCCGACCAGCGGTGCGTCGCCGGCCCGAACGCTCAGCTCCTCCGGTCGGGCCATGACGCCGCTGGTCAGCCGGGGCCAGAGGCGGCCGAGTCGCGGTCGTGCAGGATCTGCCCGGCGGCCAGGCGCCCGGGCGCACCCATCACGCAGCCACCCGGATGGGTGCCGGAGCCACACTGGTAGTAGCCGTGGATGGGCGTCCGGTACTGCGCCCAGCCTGGCGCCGGCCGGAGGAAGAACATCTGCGGCGCGAACAGCTCGCCGGCGAAGATGTTGCCCTCGGAAAGGCCGATCGTCCGCTCGATATCCAGCGGGGTCACGACCTCCCGCTGCAGCACGAGATCGCCGAACCCGGGGAAGTAGCGCTCCAGGGTGGCCTCCACCACGTCGCCGAGCTTCTCCCGCTCCGTGTCCCAGTCGCTCTCTCGCAGGCGGTAGGGCGTGTACTGGATGAAGCACGACATCACGTGCTTGCCGGCCGGTGCCATGTCCGGGTCGATCGTCGACTGGATCGTGGCGTCGATGTAGGGATTGGCGCTGTACCAGCCGTACTTCGCGTCGTCAAATGCGCGCTCCAGGTAGTCGATGGACGGACCGATGTTCAGAAAGCCGCGGAACATCTCCCCGTTGCGATCCGCCAGGGGCGGGTAGACCGGCAGCCCGTCGAGCGCGAAGTTCACCTTCGACGAGGTGCCCTGGAACTTCAGGCGGCCGATGTCCTCGACCAGGTCGTCGGGCAGCTCCCTCGGCTCCACCAGCTCCAGGAACGTTCGCCGCGGGTCGAGGGCGCTGACCACCACGTTTGCGGCGAGCTCGGTCCCGTCGCGCAGCGCCACGCCGGTCGCCCGCCCGTCGCGCGTCAGCACCCGCTCGACCCCCGCGTCGAGCCGAATCTCGGCCCCGAACGCCTGCGCCGCGCGGGCCAGCACCTGGGTGAAGCCACCGTTGCCGCCCTGGTGGAAGGCCCAGGTGCCGAACGACCCGTCGTGCTCGCCGAGCGAGTGGAACAGGAGCACAAGGCCGGAGCCAGCCGACCGGGGCCCGACTTTCGAGCCGATGACCCCCGACGACGCGATCCAGCCCTTCAGCAGCTCCGATTCGAAGTAGTCGTCCAGGAAGTCGGCCGTGCTGCCGGTCAGGAGCCGAATCGCGTTGTGAAACGTCCGCTTGTCCAGGCTGCGGAATCGGGCGCCGATCCCGGCCAGGGCCAGCAGCTCCTCGGGGTCGTCGCTGAGCGGGTCTGGCGGCACCATGTCGAGCAGCGGCTTGATCGCCTGGCAGACGCGGTCGAGGTCATGGCTGTACTGCTCGTAGGCATCGGCGTCGTGTGGCGAGAGGCGGGCGATCTCGCGCAGGTTCGCGTCATGGTTCTGGGTGAACCACAGGTAGTCGCCGCCCTCGGTCGGTGCGAACTTCGACGACATGAGGAGTGGCAGAAAGCCGTGCCGGGGCAGCTCCAGCTCCTGGATGATCTGCGGCCGCAGCAGGGAGAGGGCGTAGCTGAAGGTCGTGAACCAGAAGCCGGGCCGCAGCTCCTCGGTGATCGCCGCGCCGCCGACCAGGTGGCGCTGCTCCAGGACGAGGGTCTTCAAGCCGCCGCGGGCCAGGTAGGCGGCATTCACCAGCCCGTTGTGGCCCCCGCCAATCACGATCGCGTCGTATCGGTCCATGCTCACGCCGTCTTGCGCTCCGGGTTGTAGAGCGGCAGCCTGGCGACGTGCGCCGCCACCTGCTGGTAATGGTGGTCCACGGTGAACTCCAGGAAGAGTCGGGTTCCGGGCTTCGCCAGGTCGGGACGCACCCTGGCCAGGGCGATGTGCTGCTGCAGGATGGGTGAGTACATGAAGCTGGTGGCGTAGCCCACGCGGGCGCGCTCGGCGTCGTAGACCATCCAGTCCTCGTGGACGGGCGCGTGCACCTTGGGCGGAATCAGGCCGGCCCGCGTGTAGACGCGATCGTAGTCCTGCCAGTCGACCACCAGCCCCACCATACGCCAGCGCGAGCTCTTCTCCGCCCGCTCGCGCTCGAGCGCGCGGCGGCCGATGAACGGACGGCCATCATCCTCCAGGCCTTTGAACATCCACGCCCAACCGAGCTCGAGCGGCGTCGAACGGTGCGCGTCGTTGAACGCGAAGCGGCTCGAGTCGAAGTCCACGGCCAGCAGCAGCAGGCCGGCCTCGATGCGCAGCATGTACAGGGCGGCCAGCCCGTACGGCAGCACGCCATGGCCATCGACCGCGTCCCACAGGGCGTCCCAGACGGTGAGCGCGTCGGGCCTCTCCACCCAGACCTCGTAGCCCAGGTCCCCGGTGTAGCCGGTCCGCGAGACGGTCACCGGCCGGCCACCGATGCTCCCGGTGGTGATGCCGAAGAACGGGAGGTCGGCCACGGAAGGCACCAACCGGGCGAGCAGGCCACGCGAGCGCGGGCCCTGGATCGCCAGGGCGCCGATGCCCAGGCTCACCTCCTCCAGCGTCACGGCCAGGCGGCCGACGCGGTCCGCGAACCAGGCGTAGTTCGGCTCCGCCGACGTGAGCAGGAACTCATCGGGCCCTCGGTGCTGGATCACGCCGTCCTCCATCACGAATCCGCGCTCGTCCAGCCAGGTCGTGTACTGGGCCTGCCCGGGTGGGCAGGCGCGGATGTCGCGGGCCAGCATGCCGGAGAGGAAGCGCTCGCTGTCGCGCCCGGCGATCCGGTACTTGTAGAGGGGCGAGGTGTCGAAGATGCCGGCGGCGTTGCGCACGGCGAAGTACTCGAACTTGTCCGACACCTGGTAGCGGTTGGCCGCAAGGTGGCCGGACCAGTGCTGCCACAGGCCTGCCTCGTTGAGCGCGCTGGTGCGCTCGTGGAACGGCGTCTTGCGGATCATCGGCCACTAATCTAGCCCAGCAGGAAGCGCCAGCTCCCGAGCGCGACGCTGCTGACCACCGCCACGGCCGCCAGGCCAGCCGCGAGCCCGATGAGGATCCAGTCCTGGCCGCGCATGCGCCGTGGGCGTGCCACACTGCGACACGGCCGCGCGCCGAAGC
>JBKOZM010000145.1:0-6943 GCA_046725855.1 Chloroflexota bacterium
GACCAGACCCGACCAGTACTCGGTGCCGAAGAGCACCACGGGGAAGTGACCGGCCTTTCCGGTTTGAATCAGAGTCAGGGCTTCGAACAGCTCGTCGAGCGTCCCGTATCCTCCGGGGAAGATCACGAACCCCTCGGAGTACTTCACGAACATCGTTTTGCGCACGAAGAAGTAGCGGAACTCCATGCCCAGGTCGACGTACTCGTTCAGTCCCTGCTCGAACGGCAGCTCGATGTTGCAGCCGATCGACAGGCCGCCGCCGTCCTGGGCGCCGCGGTTCGCCGCCTCCATGATGCCCGGCCCGCCGCCGGTGATGATCGCGAAGCCCTCGCGCGCCAGGGCGGCGGCCAGGCGCCGGGCGGCGCCGTAGTAGCGGTTGCGGCGACCCACCCGCGCGGATCCGAAGATGCTGACCGCGGGGCCGACCTCGGCCAGGGCGTCGAAGCCCTCGACGAACTCGCCCAGGATCCGCAGCGTCCGCCATGTATCCGTCTCGCGGAACTCCGGGAACGGCCGCGTGCGCAGCAGCTCCTGGTCCTCGGTGCGACGAAAACCGTGGTCTCCACGCACCACCACGGCGCCGCGCCGCCGCTCCGGCTCCCGCTTCCTACGTGCCATCCCAAAAGCTCCTGTGGTAGGGTGGGCGCTCGTCTCGCCGACGGACGGTACGCGACTGCGGAGAGTGCCCACTCGCTCGCGTGATGGCCGCGGCCGGAGCAGCGGGACGGACGGACCCCACTGCCTGCGAGGATTCTATTGCCCGATCTTCTGCGGCGTGTCGCCGTGCTGACCATCGTCAGCGCCGTCGGGATCGCGCTGCTCACGCCGCTCACCGCGCGCTCGGCAGTGCCCGGAACGGCGGAAGCGACCAGCCTGCTGGAGGCTGCAGAGGCTGCCGATGCGACGCTGGGTCGCAGCGCCTTCGACGGCCGGGAGCGCTCCGCCGCCCTGACGCTGTTCGAGCTGGCCAGACCGATCACCGCCGAAGATCTGAACCCCGTCGCCACCCTGCCCACCCCCGGCTCGGCCCCGATGGAGGCGACCCTCTACCTCAACGCCACGCCGCCGCCCGCCCCGGTCATCGTCGCGCCTCCGACGACCGGCGACACGATCAGCGGCAGCGCCACCTGGTACTGCTGCTCGCTCGGCTATCGCGGCGAGGCCGTGGTCGCGCTGCCCGGGGCGTTGGGCGGCCACTACGACGCGCCGCCGGCCAGCCGCTACGTGACGGTCTGCGGCGACCGCTGCGCTCGGCTGCCGGTCGTCGATTACTGCGGCTGCTCGTGGGGAACCGCCAGCCAGAAGGTGGCGGACCTGTCGCCCGAGGCCTGGGCCGCGGTCAGCGACAGCAGCCTGTCGATGGGCGTCATCCACGTCACGATCCATCTCGGCGGGTAGTCACCACACCCCCTGTTAGCATCGGCGGATGCTCCATCCGCAGCGCATCGGTCATGTCGTCCTCAAGGTGCGCGACCTGGACCGATCGCTGGCTTTCTACCGCGACCTGCTCGGGTTCCAGGTGGCGGGCGAGATGAGCAACGTCATGATCTTCCTGACCGCGACCGGGCAGAACCACCACGACCTGGCGCTCCTGCGGGTGGGCGACCAGGCGCCCTCGGCCCAGCCTGGGGCGGTGGGCCTCTATCACCTGGCCGTCCAGCTCTCCGACCTGGATGCGCTTCGCTCCGCGCATGCCCTGTTGGCGGAGCGCGGCCTCCTGAAAGGCGCGATCGACCACGGCGTCACGCGATCGGTCTACACCGCCGATCCAGATGGGAACGAGATCGAGCTGTACTGCGACGCGCCGCGCGCC
Source organism: Chloroflexota bacterium (assembly GCA_046725855.1). Lineage (GTDB taxonomy): Bacteria > Chloroflexota > Limnocylindria > QHBO01 > QHBO01 > DASQFY01. The sequence continues at coordinate 1,814 of JBKOZM010000145.1, forward strand.
GAGTGGGAGGGCCGCGTCGACGAGGTGATGACGGTGCGCCCGCTGCGCCTGGACTGAGCGCGCTCAGCGCGCGAACGTGATGATCGCGAACCCGGCGATCAGGACGAAGGCCACGAACACGACCAGCAGGCGCGCGCCCCAGTTCACGTGACGTGCCGGCAGCGGCTGGTACGTGCGCCCGCGCCGGCCACGCCTGGTCACCGGCCCCACTCGCGACGCAACAGGAAGGGCGTGGTCAGCGCCTCGCGGTTGCTGACCGAGCGCAGCTGCTTGCGGGTGCGCTTCAGGAGCTTGCCGTGGTAGCTGCCGTCGCCATATGGCTCGTGCAGGCGAGCAACGTCCCAGTCGTGGGTGCCGGCCACCGCCGTCGGCGGCAGGTATCGGTCCAGGATGGCCTTCGCCTCGTCGATCGCTACGAACCGGCGCGCGCGCGCGGCGTTGTCGAGCAGCGTCAACAGGTCCGCGAACGATGCCTCGAGGTCGGCGACCAGCGTCGACAGGCGCTCCATGGTGCCCGGCATGCGCTCCTGCTTGAAGAGGCCGCCCAGCAGCGCCTTGCGATCCTCGTCGGCCAGGGCGGCGAGCGCCTCGCGCAGGTTCGGCACGCCAGCCGCCGGATCGGCGACGGGCACCTCGTAGTCGTAGAGATGGACCATCATGGCGGCGCTCAGGGTAGACCGATGTCATGGCCGCCGCACCGATCGCGCTGACCATCGGTTTACAATCGGCCGCAGCCCGCGGGCGGCGGGCGCCCGCATCGGTCCATTACCCGCAGGAGGTCACGACGCGTGCTGCTCGACGGCAAGCGGCTGCTCATCACCGGTGTCCTCACCGATGACTCGATGGCGTTCGCCGTAGCCAAGGTCGCGCAGGAGAACGGCGCGGAGATCCTCCTGACGGGTGTGGGACGGGGGATGAGCCTGACCCAGCGCGTGGCGAAGAAGCTGCCGACCACACCGGATGTGCTCGAGATGGACGTAAACAGCCCGGAGCAGATCGAGGCGGTCTGCGCCGAGGTGACGAGCCGCTGGGGGAGCCTGGACGGCGTGCTGCACTCGGTCGGCTTCATGCCGCAGGACGCGCTGGGAGGCAACTTCCTGAACACGCCCTGGGAGAGCGTGGCGATGGGCTTCCAGACCTCGGCCTTCTCGCTGAAGGCGCTGGCGGTCGGCATGCTTGAGCCGATGAAGGAGGCAGGCTCTGCCTCGGTGGTGAGTCTGACCTTCGACGGCCGCTACGCCTGGCCGATCTACGACTGGATGGGGGTCGCCAAGGCCGGGCTCGAGGCGACCACTCGCTACCTGGCTCGCGACCTGGGGCCGCACGGGATCCGCGTCAACACGGTGTCGGCCGGACCGATTCGGACCATGGCCGGCAAGAGCATCCCCGGCTTCGACCAGATCGCCGATACCTGGCAGAAGCGCGCCCCACTGGGCTGGTCGATGTCCGACGCCACACCCGTCGGCCAGATGTGCTGCTTCCTCTTCTCGGACTGGTCGGCGATGACCAGCGGCGAGATGATCCACGTGGATGGCGGCTACCACGCCATGGGGACCGATATCGCCCGGTAGCGCGTCCCCAGTGGTCAGGCGTTGGCGGCGCGCCGGTCCTGCCACATCAGGTTGACACTGAAGGGCGTGGTGCCCAGCAGCCGGTCGCCGGCGTGCAGCTCGATCCGATGCCGTCCCAGTTCCTTGAGCTGCAGCCCCTTGAGGTCAGCCACGATGTTGGCGGTGGTCGTGTTCGGCGGCACTTCCAGCTTCATGTGCGGCGGCCGGCCGAGGAGCGGCGAGCCATCCGGGGCCACGACCTGGAGCGTGATCTCGTGGCTACCGGGATCAGCCTCCAGCACGGCGACGATGAACAGCCGGCCATAGGTCGTCGGCAGGCGCGTCACGTTGATCTGGCTGAAGAGGCCGATGGCGCTGACCTTGCCATCCTGCGCGGTGATGGCGTGGTCGCACAGCAGCAGGCTGTGGAGCTCGAGCCGGGGCTCGGCCATGGGCCTCAGTCGTCCGCCGCGTAGAGGTCCGGGTCGATGAGCCATGCGAGCTCCCCTGTCCCGGGCTGCGGCTCGGCGTCGAACTCGACCGCGGCCAGCCCTCCCTTGCGCAGCCGGATAGCCGTCGCCCCGGTCAGCTCCTCCACGACGCTCGACAGGTCCGGCTCGTGGCCCACCAGCATGATCCGCTCGCCTTCCGGATGCTCCGCCACCACCTCGGCCAGGTCGTGCCACCGCGCGCCGGGACGCAGCCGGTCGTCCGTCACGGGCCGGTCGGGCAGGCCCATCCCCTCGACGAACAGCTCGGCGGTGTGCAATGCGCGCACCAGCGGGGAGGAGATGACGACGTCGGGTCGCACGTCGAGCTTGCGCCAGGCGGGCGCCGCAGCACGGAGCGCGGCCACGCCACGATCGGTCAGGTCGCGGGCGTCGTCGTCGTGGGATCGCGGCTGCCCGGCCTTGCCGTGCCGCAGGACGTAGAGGATCACGCCGTGCCGCCACGCTCGCCGGGATGGCCGGCGCTCATGCCGCGCGCGTGCCCCGTGCTGGCCAGGGCGAGGGTCGCCGGCGCGGTGGCCGACGTCTTCGGAAACGTGATGGTGAGCACGCCGTTCCCGAAGGTTAGGTTCGCCCGTGACGCATCGACTGCGCGCGGCAGCTCGATGGTGCGCTCGAACGGGCCGTAGCTCCACTCGCGGAGCAGGTAGTCGATCCGCTCCTGGCCGGGGCCGTGCTGGCGGGCGCGCAGGGTCAGGTGACCGTCATCGAGCACGTCGACGCTGATGTCCTCGGGCGCCACCCCCGGCATCGGTGCCACCAGCATGAGCTCGCGCTCGTTCTCGAAGAGGTTGATCGGGATGGCGGTGGCATCGGTCATGCGTGGTTCGCGCCTCCTGTCACGTCGAAGATCGGCGATCCCGGCCAGAGCCGCCGTGGAACCGCCACTCCGTCCAGCCCGCCACGGTGCCGTACATCCAGGCCACCGCGCGCTCCGCCTCGAGGCGGTACAGGTCGTCGGCGGGATTATCGAAGATCGAGGCGCGAGCACCGCTGACCGGATCCACGTACTTGTCGCGATACGCGGCGTCCACACGGGCCTGCTCCTCGGGATCGGTGACCCGCCGCGCCGGCCCTTCGACCATGAGCACGTCGTCACCGTTCCCCGCGTGCGCCACGACCCACGGTTGGGAGGCCAGGTTGCGGGCCTTCTGCGTTCCCCGCGCCGTGATGAAGTAGAGCCGATCGCCGGCCCACCAGAACCAGACCGGCATGGCGTGCGGACGGCCGTCCGGACGCGTGGTCGAGATGATCGCCGACCGGCCAACGCGGAGACGCTGGTCAGTGGCATCCCAGGGCAGGTGGCCGCGCACGCGACGCGGCCCTCGATCGAGGATCGTGCTCATGGCGTCAATCCGGGAACGCTTCGGGCCCGCGCTCGGACAGCTCGCGCGCGTGCTCGGCGCCGTCCTCCGGCGGGATCCACGAATAGGGATAGCGATCGTCCTCGAGGTCCTTGGCCTGGCGGGTCAGCTGCAGCGGATGGAAAGTGTCGATCATCACCGCCAGCTCCTCCGTCGCCTCCTTGCCGATGCTCGCCTCCACGGTCCCGGGGTGCGGCCCGTGCGGGATGCCGGCCGGATGGACGGTGAACGAACTGATGTCCACGCCTCGCCGGCTCATGAAGTTTCCGGCCACGTAGTAGATGACCTCGTCCGAGTTGATGTTGCTGTGGTTGTAGGGCGCAGGGATCGAGAGCGGGTGGTAGTCGAACTTGCGGGGCACGAAGCTGCACACCACGAAGTTGCGGGGCTGGAAGGTGAGATGGACCGGGGGCGGCTGGTGGACCCGCCCGGTGATCGGCTCGAAATCGCCGATGTTGAAGGCGAAGGGCCAGAGGTGCCCGTCCCAGCCGACCAGGTCAAAGGGATGGTGGCGGTAGTGGTAGGCGGTCACCCGGCCACGGGTCTTGACCTCGACCACGAAGTCGCCGGCCTCGAGGTGGGCCGGCATCTCGTCCGGCGGGCGGATGTCGCGCTCGCAGTAGGGCGCGTGCTCGAGGAGCTGGCCGAAGTCGTTGCGGTAGCGCTTCGGCGGCTCGATCTTGGATGGGCATTCGAGCCAGAGCATGCGGTGCTCGCTGCCGGCGGCCGGCATGAGCCGATAGGTGGTCCCGATGGGGATGACGAGGTAGTCGCCCGGCCCGTAGGGGATCGGTCCGAAAATGGTCTCCAGCAGGCCCGATCCGGTGTGGACGAAGAACATCTCGTCCGCCTCGCCGTTACGGTAGAAGCGCGCCATCGTCTCGGCGGGCCGCACCACCCCGAAGGTCACGTCACCGTTGAAGAAGAGCGGGATGCGGCCGGTGATCGCGTCGCCCGACGGCTCCACATCCTTCGTATTGACCAGGTAGTGGCGGTGTGGCGCGTCGGACCATGGCTCGATGCTGACGTCGCGCACCTTCTCGATCTGGTGGGTCTGGGTCGGCGGGGTGTGGTGATACAGCAGGCTGGCCCGACCGGTGAAGCCCTCCACTCCGAAGAGCTCCTCGGCGTAGAGCGAGCCGTCCGGCTTCCGAAACTGGGTGTGGCGCTTGTGCGGCACCTGGCCGCGCTGGACGTAGAACACGTCGTCCCCGTGGCTGCGGGTGAGATGTCATTCTAGGCGGAGGCACCCTCACCGATGGTGCCCGCAGGAGGACCGATGCCCGTCAACATCACCCGTCTCAACCACGCCGTCCTGTTCGTCCGCGACGTCGACCGCGCGGCCGAGTTCTATCGCACCGTCTTCGGCTTCGAGGAGATGGAGCGACCGATCGGGATGCGCGCCGCCTTCATGCGCTCGCCGATCGGCGGCAACCACCATGACCTGGGCCTGTTCGAGGTTGGCCCGGAGGCCCCACGTCCGCCGCGCGGATCGGTCGGCCTGTACCACCTGGCCTGGGAGGTCCCGACCATCGAGGACCTGGCGGCTGCCGCGCGGGAGCTTTCCGCGGCCGGCGCCATGAGCGGCGCAAGCGACCACGGCGTGAGCAAATCGCTCTACGGCCGCGACCCGGATGGCAACGAGTTCGAGATCATGTGGCAGGTCCCGCGCGAGGCGTGGGGCGACTTCGCCGAGCAGGCTACGGT
>JBKOZM010000146.1:0-14305 GCA_046725855.1 Chloroflexota bacterium
CCTCAGAGGCGGCCGAGCCGCGGATCGCCTCCTCGAGATGACGGCGCGGGTCCGATGCCTCGGACGGCTCGAAGCGGTCGCCGCTCAGCCGCTCGCCGGGCAGCGTGCGCGTGGCGCGACCGCCGTTCCCGCGGCCGGGCAGCGGCCGCAGCCCGGTGGTGCCGCCGCCGCGACCACGGCTGTAGGCGCCGAAGCCGCCCGTCGGCTCCAACGGTGCGAAGGCCGGGTTGCCGGCTGCCGTGTCGCTGATGCGGTAGTCGTACTTGGTCGCCGCCTTCAGCTCGCCGCCTTCCCGCCAGCGGGACTCTGGCGGCACCATGTGGCCGCGCAGGATGGCGTCGACCGTCTCGGCCACGTTGCGATGCACGGTCACGCTGTTGCGGTCGACGATCTCCACCACCACGTCGAAGGTGGGAGGCGCCTTGCGCTCCAGCACCGTCTTCTGCGTCCCGCGCCGGCGGGCCTCCTCGTCGCCCAGGGTGACGGCCTGGATGCCGCCCACCAGGTCGGAGAGGGTCGGGTTCAGCATCAGGTTGTCGAGCGTGTTGCCGTGGGCCGTGCCGACCAGCTGCACGCCGCGCTCGGCGATGGTGCGCGCCGCGGCGGCCTCCAGCTCGGTCCCGATCTCGTCGATCACGATCACCTCGGGCATGTGGTTCTCCACGCCCTCGATCATCACCGCGTGCTGCTCGGTGGGAGTGCGGACCTGCATCCGGCGAGCGTCGCCGATCCCGGGGTGCGGGATGTCGCCGTCGCCGGCGATCTCGTTGCTGGTGTCGACGATGATCACGCGCTTGCCCAGGTCGTCGGCGAGGACGCGCGCGACCTCGCGCAGCATCGTGGTCTTGCCGACGCCGGGACGGCCCAGCAGCAGGACGCTCTGCCCGCCATCGACGATGTCGCGGATGATGTCGATCGTGCCGTACACGGCCCGGCCGATGCGGCAGGTCAGGCCCACCACCTTGCCGGCGCGGTTCCGGATGGCGCTGATCCGATGCAGGGTGCGCTCGATCCCGGCCCGGTTGTCGTCGCCGAAGGCGCCGATGTGATCGATGACGTAGGCGATGTCCGCCTCCACGACCTCGCGGTCGAGCAGCACCTCCTCGGCGTGCGTGAAGCGAGCCTCAGGCCGGCGGCCGAGGTCCATGACCACCTCCAGCAGGTCGGCGCGGTTGGCAAAGCCGCGCAGGCGCTCCACGATCTCCGGCGGAAGCGCCTCCATCAGCGCGTCGAGGTCGTCGGTTGTCTCCAGGCGGGTCACGTGGCTTGGCTCCTGCCTCGCTGGCGTGCTCAGATGACCGGCACCATCGCCGGCTGGCGAACGGCGGCACGCACGTCGCGGACCAGGAGGGTCACCCGCCCGATCGGCTCGAAGCCGGCCGCGCGGGCTGCGCGCAGCCCCGCCGATTCATATGTTCGCACCGGAGACAGGATGCCTGCAGCCGCCGGCTCGTCGCCCATCCCCCGCAGGACCGCGCGCAGGAACCCCACCCCGTCCGATCCATCGCGCACCAGAAAGCGGAGGTAGTGCGGTCCCTCGCGACAGGCCCCGTGCTGGGCGAAGCCACCGGCCCGCTGCTCGTGCGGCAGCAGCCAGGCATTCACCGCGGAGAAGTGGAGCAGCGGGTTCAGGCTGCTGCGCGGGACCACGCCCTCATGGCCCACGCTCTCCCAGTCGCTGGCCGCGTAGGCCTCCAGCCTTGCGATCGACGGCGGCGTGGCGTGGGTCCACAGGTCGAACAGGTGCCAGGCATCCGGCGCGCCGGCCGGCTGCAGGGCGAGGCCATCGGCATCTTCGGCCTTCGTTCCGCCGCCCAGGGTGGCCCCCTCGCGAGCCAGCAGGCTGCGCATCCATGAGCGCGGGCCACGGGTCGGCTCGGGCGGGCGGTAATAGATCTCCTCCTGGGCGTAGGCCATGAAACTGAGCTGTCCGAAGAGCTCCAGGTTGTCGCGCACGTCGGAGCAGGCGGCGTGGAGGCGCCCCACCGAACGCTGGGCCGCCTCCTCGACCAGGGCCTGGAGCAGGGCGTAGCGGACCTCGGCCGCCATCAGCCCATCGGCCGCGTCGAGCTCGGTGATCACCCAGTCCTCGCGATGCGGCTCCTCGATGGCCCGGCAGCTGCCCACCAGCTCACCGTCCGCCTCGGCCACCAGGTGGAGCGACGGCGCCCGCAGCGGCAGCCAGGAGGGGATCAGGGTCGACAGGCTGATGCGCGGATGCGTGGCGAGCGGCGCCGGAACCCCCAGCGAGCGGCGGTAGCTGTCGGCCGAGGTGTGCACGCGTCGCGACAGGTCGGTCAGCGCCTGGCGGTCGGTCAAGCGCGCCGCCCGGATGGCGCCGGCCGTCTGGGTCATGCCGCTGGCTCCAGCATGTCGATCAGGAGCCGATGCAGGCGCCGGTCGCCGGTCAGCTCCGGGTGGAAGGCGGTGGCCACCACCTTGCCCTGGCGCACGGCGATGATGCGTCCCTCGGCGTCGCGCGCCAGGACCTCGACGCCGGGTCCCGCCTCGACGACCACCGGGGCGCGAATGAACACGCCGCGCAGCGGCTCGCCACCGAGCGCCGGCAGGGCCACGTCCGACTCGTACGAGTCGAGCTGGCGCCCGTACGCGTTGCGCCGCACCGCCACGTCCAGCAGGCCCAGCACCGGCTCCTCGGCATCGGTCAGCCGGTTGGCGAGCAGGATCATGCCCGCGCAGGTGCCGAGCATCGGAGCGCCGCGGCCGGCCATGGCCAGGATCGGCTCGCGCAGGCCGTAGCGGTCGATGAAGTGGCGCATGGTGGTCGACTCGCCGCCGGGCAGGATCAGCGCGTCCAGGCCCTCGAAATCAGCGGGCAGCCGCACGGCCACCGGCTCGGCGCCGACCTGGCGGATCGCCTCGAGGTGCTCACGCACGGCGCCCTGCACCGCCAGGACGCCGACCCGAGCGCGGCGCGGCTGCGCCATCGGTCCTTCCTCGCTACCAGCCGCGGACGGCCAGGCGCTCCTCCACCGGGATCTCGGAGAGGTCCAGGCCGCGCATCGGCTCGCCCAGTCCGGCACTCACCTCGGCCAGGATCTCGGGGTTGTCGTAGTGCGTCGTCGCCAGCACAATCGCGCGCGCCACCCGCTCCGGCTGCTCGCTCTTGAAGATGCCGCTGCCGACGAAGACCGCCTGGGCGCCGAGCTGCCGCATGAGCGACGCGTCGGCCGGCGTGGCCACGCCGCCGGCGGAGAAGTTCGGGACCGGCAGCTCGCCCAGCGCCGCGGTCTGCTGCACCACCTCGACCGGCGCGCGCAGCTCCTTGGCGGCGGCGAACAGCTCGTCGGGCCGCATGCCGGTGAGCTCGCGGATGCCCTTCATCACGGCCCGCATGTGGCGCACCGCCTCGACGATGTTGCCCGTCCCGGCTTCGCCCTTGGTCCGGATCATGGCCGCGCCCTCGCCGATCCGGCGCAGGGCCTCACCCAGGTCGCGGCAGCCGCACACGAACGGCACCTTGAACTGGTGCTTGTCGATGTGGTGCTCCTCGTCCGCCGGCGTCAGCACCTCGGACTCGTCGATGAAGTCGACCTCCAGCTGCTGGAGGATCTGGGCCTCGGCGATGTGACCGATGCGGCACTTGGCCATGACCGGGATGCTGACCGCGGCCTTGATCTCCTCGATCAGCTTCGGGTCGCTCATGCGCGCCACGCCGCCGAACTTGCGGATGTCCGACGGGACGCGCTCGAGCGCCATCACCGCCACGGCCCCCGCCTCCTGGGCGATGCGGGCGTGGTCGGCGGTGACGACGTCCATGATCACGCCGCCCGACAGCATGCGGGCCAGGCCGACCTTGGTGGTCCAGGTGCTGGTCTCGATGGTGGCCATTACGCCGCGCATTCTACTCGTGGTCCCGATCGGCCCCAACTCAGGGCAGGGCTCGATCCTGTCATCTGTGCACGGCGGGCACGTTAGGCGGGTTGGATCCCACCACGTTCGCGTTCCGACCGCGGCCCGAGCGTGTCGTGCACGCCTGACAGGTTCGCGGGCTGCGCGCGCGTCAGCGCTGAGTGGCGCGCCGAGCGCAGTTTGCGCTTCGGCTATGATCGCGCTGAGGGCGACCGATGATCAACGCACCAGTGCTGGTCCTGAACCAGAATTACGAGCCGCTCAACGTCTGCGACATCAGGCGCGCCTTCCGGCTGCTCGGCAGCGAGAAGGCGGAGCTCCTCGCCCGGAACCACCAGGTCATCCGCACCCCGACCCTGGCCATCCCGGCGCCATCGGTCATCCGCCTCATCTACCTCGTCAAGCGCCCGCGCCCGCGCGTCAAGCTCTCGCGCCGAGAGGTCTTCGCCCGCGACCACCATACCTGTCAGTACTGCGGCAAGGTCAGCCGCGACCTGACCATCGACCACGTCGTGCCCAAGCATCGCGGCGGGCACCACGAGTGGGAGAACCTGGTCGCCGCGTGTCGCACCTGCAACCATCGCAAGGGCAGCAAGACGATCAGCGAGGCGCGCATGACCCTGCTTCGCGAGCCCCGGGCCCCGCGGGCCGACGTCCGCTACCTGTACGGCTCCTACCTGGCCGACGAGCGCAACGACGCGTGGCGCATCTATCTCTTCCTGGAGGCATCGCCGGCGTCGCGGTCCTGACGCGCGGCGCGGGCGCAGCACCGATGCGCGACGGCGCGCCGCTTGCCATCCAGCTGCCGGCCGGCGTGGCCGCCGTGCTGGCCGGGCTCGCCGAGATCGACGCGGAAGCGGCCCTGGTTGGCGGCTGCGTGCGCGACCTGGTCCGCGGCGAGCGGCCCCTCGACTGGGACGCGGCCACCGCCGCGCCGCCCGACTCGGTTGCGGAGCGCTTTCCGGGCGCCTCGTGGGAGAACCCGTTCGGGACGGTGACGGTCACCGTCGCAGGAGGCCCGTCGGTGGAGGTGACGACCTACCGGGTGGAGGGCACCTATCGGGATCGCCGCCGCCCCGACCACGTGCGCTGGGGCGGCTCCCTGGTCGAGGATCTTGCACGCCGCGACTTCACGATCAACGCCATGGCCTGGCTGCCGACCGATCTGGCCTCCGGCCAGGGGCGCCTGGTGGACCCGCACGGCGGCGCTACCGACCTGGTGGCCGGGGTCCTGCGGGCCGTGGGCGACCCGTCGGCACGCCTCGAAGAGGACGCCCTGCGCCTGGTGCGGGCCGTACGCTTCGCGAACCGCTTCGACCTTCGCCTCGACCCTGCCACCGAGGAGGCGATCCGCCGCCACGCCGGCAGCGCTGGGGGGCTCTCCGGCGAGCGAGTGCGCGACGAGCTCCTTCGCATCCTGGCCGGCCCGGCGCCGCCCTCGCGCGCGCTGCTCCTCATGGAGCGGTTAGGCCTGCTGGCCATCCTCCTGCCGGAGCTGGCCGCGTTGCGCGGCGTCCCGCAGGCGAAGGCACTGCCCGGCGACGCGCTGGAGCACTCGCTGCGGACCGTCGACGCGCTGCCGGCCGCCGATCCGGTCCTGCGGCTGGCTGGCCTGCTGCATGACCTGGGCAAGGCGACCACCCTGGAGGATGGCCACTTCATCGGTCATGAGCGCTCCGGTGCCGAGCTGGCAGAGACGGCCATGCGGCGGCTGCGCTCCTCTCGGGCTGAGATCGGCCGCGTGACGCGCCTGATCCGTCACCACATGTTCGCCTACACCGGCAGCTGGTCCGACGCGGCGGTGCGGCGCTTCATCCGGCGGGTGGGGCGTGATCTGCTCGACGACCTCTTCGCCCTGCGTGAGGCCGACAACGCGGCCAGCGGCACGCGTGAGCCGGCTACCGGCGGGCTCCCCGAGCTCCGCTCCCGGGTGGCGCGGGCGCTGGCCGCCGATCCGCTCGAGGCTGGCCAGCTGGCGGTTGACGGCAACGACCTGACCGCCGCGCTCGGCATCGACCCTGGCCCGCTGGTCGGACGCCTGCTCGCTCGGCTGCTGGAGGCCGTCCTCGAGGATCCCGGGCTCAACCGGCGGGAGCGCCTGCTGGAGCTCGCCCGCGAATGGTTGACCGAGGAGGCGGCCGGTGACTCGACGCACCGCCAAGCCATGGACGGACGGGGAGCACCGCGCTAACGCGCTGCTACAATCGGCGGTCCGGAGACCGTGCCCGTCGTGCCCGTCCGAGTCCGCCGACCAGGAGGATCCCACCCCGCGATGACCGTCATCGGGCGCCGAGTTGTGCGGCTCGAACATCGGTTGACGCGGCCGAACGCGTCCCTCGCCGAGCTGGATGAGGCGGTGGCGCTGGCCATCGAGCACGACTGCGCCGCCATCACGGTCAGCCCGTGGCTGGTGAAAGCTGCGAAGCGCGCGCTCGGCCGCTCGCGGCAGCGACTCGGCACGGTGGTCGGCTACCCCCACGGCGGCCAGATCCTGTCCGTCAAGGCGTTCGAGGCGAGCAAGGCGCTCGAGCAGGGTGCGAACGAGATCGACTTCGTGCTCAACGGCGGGGCCCTCGTCTCGGGCGAGGACGAGGTCGTCTACAACGACATGCTGGCGGTGATCGACATGGCGCACTCGGCCCTGGCGGCGGTGGGCGTCATCGTCGAGGCCGAGCCGCTGGGCGAGGACCTGCTGCGCAAGGCGTGCCGCCTCGCCGAGCGGGCGGGGGCCGACTACGTAGTGACCTCGGCCGGCGAGGCGCCGGCGCGTCGCACCGTCCAGCGTACGGCGGTGCTGCGCGACAGCGTGGGTCCACGCGTGCAGGTCAAGGCCTCCGGCCGCTTCCGGATCTTGGCTGACGTGCGGGCGGCTGCGTCCGCCGGGGCGGCCCGCATCTCCGCGCCCTTCGGCGGCGACCTGCTGCGGGCGGCCGGCGAGGCGCTCGCCGCATCCAACGACAGCGGCACGCGGCCGGCTGTGGCACCGGTGAGCGTGGCGACCCCGCGTCGACGGTCGGTCGGGTCGCGGGCCGGCTGAGCGAGGACGGGGAGGAGGTCGGGATTGCACATCCTGGTCGTTGGCGGCGCCGGCTACGTGGGCTCCACCAGCGTGGAGGCGTTCGTGGATGCCGGACATCAGGTGACCGTCTTCGACGACCTGTCGACCGGGCACGCCGCCGCCGTCAGCAAGCCCGCGCGCCTGGTGCGCGGCACGATCCAGGATCGCGCCCGGCTCGCGGCCGTCCTGCGCGAGGAGCAGATCGAGGCGGTCCTGCATTGCGCCGCGAAGTCGCTGGTCGGCGAGAGCATGGCCGACCCCGGCCTCTACTACCGCCACAACGTCTCCGGCGGGGTGGCCATGCTGGAGGCGATGCGCGAGACGGGCGTGACGCGACTGGTCTACTCCTCGACCGCCGCGGTCTACGGTGAGCCGCGGCGCGTGCCGATCGCCGAGGCCGATCGGACGGAGCCGATCAACCCCTACGGGGCCACCAAGCTGGCGTTCGAGGGCGCCATGCGCTGGTTCGCGGCCGCGCACGGGTTCCGCGCCATCAGCCTGCGCTACTTCAACGTCGCCGGCGCCACCGGCCGGAACGGCGAGGATCACGAGCCCGAGACCCACCTCATGCCACTCGTCTTGCGCGTCGCCGCCGGCGAGGCGAACCACGTCCAGATCTTCGGGCAGGACTACCCGACCCCGGACGGTACCTGCATCCGCGACTTCATCCACGTCCGCGATCTGGCCGCCGCCCACATGCTGGCGCTCGAGGCGACCGGCGACGCCGATCCCTCCCTGGAGGTCTACAACCTCGGCTCCGCCGCGGGCTTCAGCGTTCGGGAGGTGGTCGAGGCGGCGCGCAAGGTGACCGGGCGCGCCATCCCGGCCCGCGTGGTACGGCGGCGCGCGGGCGACCCGCCCGTCCTGGTCGCCTCGTCCCGGCGAGCGCGCCGCGAGCTCGGCTGGCAGCCGCAGCACTCCAAGCTGGAGGAGATGCTGGCCGATGCCTGGGGTTGGAAGCTCGCCCATCCGAACGGCTACGCCCGCCGTACCGACGGCGCTCCCGTCCCGATCGACGCCAGCACCGGCGGCCAGATGGAGCGCGCGGCCCAGACCGGAGCCGGCGCATCGGCCTGATTCCATCGGCCTGCAAACCGCGGCCCGATCACCTGAGACCGGGTCTCGTCTGGAGGCCGCTCGGTCGCTGCGTGGTACGATCGCGAGCATTCCAGGCGTAGTGAGAGCCCGTTTGCCAGAGATCGAATCCTCCCCGGCGCGCCGCCGTACCCGCACGGCGCGCCGACGCAACCCACCGGCCACCCCCGACCGAGACGGAACCAAACCCTCCCTCGACACCGCTGAGGACCCCGCGTTCCTCGCCGCAGTGCTCGCCGCACAGCGCGGCCATCGCTTCGGCCAGATCGACCTCCCGGTCACCATCGCCCGCGCCATCGAGAAGATGGGCTTCGTCGAGCCGACGGAGGTGCAGGCGCGAGCCATCGGTCCACTGCGGGCGGGGAAGGACCTCATCGGCCAGGCGCAGACCGGCACCGGCAAGACGGCGGCTTTCGGCATCCCGATTGTCGAGAAGATCGACTCGTCCGCGCAACACGTCCAGGCGCTGGTGCTGACCCCCACCCGCGAGCTGTGCGTGCAGGTCACCGAGGAGATCCGCCGCATTGGCGTCTTCCGCAACGTCAGCGCGGTGGCGATCTACGGCGGGTCGAGCATGGAGCGCCAGATAACGGCGCTGAAGCGCGGCGCACCGGTGGTGGTCGGCACGCCGGGCCGCGTGCTGGACCTCATCCGTCGCGGCGAGCTGCGGCTCGACCAGGTGCGCACCGTCATCCTCGACGAGGCGGACCGCATGCTCGACATGGGCTTCATCGTCGATGTCGAGACGATCCTGTCGCGCTGCCCGCGTCAGCGTCAGACGGCGCTGTTCAGCGCCACGATGCCGTACGCCATCCTGCGCATCTGCGACCGTTTCATGGATCGCGACGCGGAGCACATCGTTGTGCGGCCGGAGATGCGCACGGTCGAGACCGTCCGCCAGCTCGTCTACTTCGTGGCGGAGCAGGACAAGGTGCGCGCCCTCCTCGAGCTGACCGATGCGTTCGGGTTCGATCGGCTCCTCGTCTTCCGGCACACCCAGATCGGGGTGGACCGATTGGCCGCCACCCTGGCCCGCCGCGGCACGAACGTGGCAGCGCTGCACGGGGGCCTGAGCCAGCGGGAGCGCGACCGCACGCTGGCCGACTTCCGATCGGGCAAGATCCGCTTCCTGGTCGCCACCAACGTCGCCAGCCGGGGGCTCGACATCACCGACCTGCCCTACGTCCTGTCGTACGACCTGCCGGAGGATGCCGACACGTACGTCCATCGCGTCGGCCGCACCGCGCGCGCCGGCAAGGAGGGGACCGCGATCACCTTCGTCGGGGAGTGGGACCTGGACGCCTGGGAGCAGATCCGCGAGCAGGTGGGCGCCGACATCGAGGAGGGGGAGCTCTCCCTCTACGGGGAGTAGGGCCAGATATTGCCCACAGCGCTCAATGAGCGCCGATCGGGCCCTTCCGGCGCCGGGTGATCGCCACGAGCGATCAAATGACGGCGGAACCGCCGTTCCGGCGCGCATACACCGCCACCAGCGCTATTTCCCGGCACCAGCGCTGCGCGCTACCGTAGCGAGACGATGAGCGAAGTCCTGCCCCAGCTATCGACCTACTCGAGCGAGCAGCTCGGCAGCGTCGAGTGGCTCTTCGAGCCGTGCTGGAGCGGCGATCGGCTCATGGCGCGTATCCGCGACGGGCGGGTGACGCTGACCGACGACACGGGCCAGGCCGCCGACACGGCGTTCGCCGACGCGGCCAGGGTCCTCGAGCGCATGGTCGACGCCGACGAGGCGCTGATCGACGGCATCTGGACGGAGCAGCTGTCCGAGGCAACGCCGCCGCGCCCATCATTCGTGGCGCTCGACCTGGTCGAGCTCGACGGGCAGGCGCTGCACGACGTGCCGTATCTCGAGCGGCGTCGCCTGCTGGAGTCGGTGGTGCAGGAGGGGCACCGGGTCCGGATCAGTCCGGCAGTGCGCATGCCGGTCAGCAGCTGGCTCCACGCCTGGCGCTCGAACGGCTTCGAGTTCTACGTCGCCAAGCACATGAACTCCCGCTATCGCCCGGGGGAATTCGCTGAGGACTGGCTGCGCATCCCGATCCGTCAGGAGCGAGCGCCGACCGCGATGGGGCGCATCTTCAGCCGCCTCGGCGGCAGGCCGCCGCGCGGCGAGGGCGACGATCGTCCCGTCGGCCCGGACCGGGATCGGCGGTGAGGGCAGTGCTACCCTGACCTCCCGAGCCTGACGAACGGACACGGTCCGAGGAGGTTCACGCTGGCGTCCAACCCATCCGCTCCGCCGGCATCCGCGCTCGACGAGCAGGGGCTCGCCGAGGTTCGCCGGGTGGGCAGCGCCGACCTGATGGTGGGGATCCCCAGCTTCGGCAACGCCGAGACGATCGGGTACGTGGTGCGCGCCGCGACGGCCGGCATGGTCCAGTACTTTCCCGATCTGAAGCCGATCCTGGTGAACTCTGATGGCGGCTCGCCGGACGACACGCCGCGGGTGGCGGTCAGCACGGAGAGCCCGGACTACATCGAGAAGGTCATCCTGGTCAGCCCGCGCCACAAGCTGCAGCGCATCACCTTCACCTACCAGGGCATCAGCGGCAAAGGCAGCGCGGTGCGGGCCCTGTTCGAGGTCGCCCGCGAGCTCAAGGCGAAGGCGTTCGTGATGGTCGACTCCGACCTGCGCAGCATCGCGCCGGAGTGGATCGAGCTGTTGGCCGGGCCGATCCTGAAGGGCGGCTACGACTTCGTGGCGCCCATGTACGCGCGCTACAAGTACGACGGCACCATCACCAACAACATCGCCTACCCACTCACCCGCGCCCTGTACGGCGCCCGCATCCGCCAGCCGATCGGCGGCGAGTTCGCGGTGAGCGGCGACCTGGTCGAGCGCTACCTGGAGCTGGCTACCTTCGACGAGCTGACGGCGCGCTTCGGGATCGACATCTGGATGACGCACTCGGCCATCAACGAGGGCTTCGCCGTCTGCCAGGCACGCCTGGGCGCCAAGATCCACGACGCCAAGGACCCGGCGTCGGATTTGGGACCGATGTTCCGGCAGGTGGTCGGCACCCTCTTCTCGCTGGCCATCCACTACGAGGACCGATGGCTGCGGGTGCGCGGCTCGCACGCCATCCCCGAGTACGGCTTCGAGCGCGTGATTGCGCCCGAGCCGATCAACGTCAACCACGAGAAGCTGATCGACAATTTCGAGAACGCGCGGCTCAGCCAGCGCGACGTGTGGCACACGATGCTGGCCGACGAGCAGCTCGAGCGGGTCATGTCGCTCGAGATCCCGGCCGCGGCGGCCGACTTCCACTTCCCGCCCGACCTGTGGATCCGCTGCCTGTACGACACGATGGTTGCCTTCCACCGCCCCGGCGCGGATCGCGAGCAGCTGCTCGCCGCCCTGACCTCGCTCTATTTCGCCCGCACGGCGGCGTTCATCGGCGAAACGCTCGAGATGACCACCGACCAGGCCGAGCGCGTCATCGACGCCCAGGCGCGTGAGTTCGAGGAGCTCAAGCCGTACCTGGTTGGCAGGTGGCGCGAGATGCGCGGCGGCGGGGAGGCCTGATGCCGGCGCGCAAGCGCGAGCCGTACCGGATCCTGCTGCCGCTCGCCAACCCGCGCACCGCCCGCGACCTGGTGCGCATCGCGTCGGGCGTGCGGAACGGCCGGACGACCGACATCACCGCGCTCGGCATCGTTGAGGTGCCGGAGGGCGTCTCGCTCTCCGAGGGCGCGACCCAGGCCCGCACCGCGCGCCGCCTACTGCAGCGCGTGCTCGATTTCGGCGACGAGGAAGGGGTCGAGATCCGGACCATGGTCCGCATCGGCCGCCGCGCTGCGGACGGGGTCATCGAGGCGGTCGGCGAGGAGATGACCGACCTGGTCATCTTCGGCTGGGGCGGGCCGCCCTCGGCGGCCGCCGCCGCGCGGGCGGAGGCGGAGCGTGGCACGGCGGCAGCGGCCGTCTTCTCGCCGACCATCGACTCGGTGGTGCGCGAATCGCCGTGCGACATCGCGGTCGTGAAGCAGCGCGGCGTCGAGCAGGTGCGCTCGATCCTGGTCCCTGTCCGCGGCGGTCCCCACGCCGAGCTCGCCATGCGGCTGGCGCGCGACCTGGGCAAGCGCTTCGGCGCCCAGGTGGTGGTGCTGCACGTGGTGCCCAAGGGAATCGGCGAGCGGGCCCTCCAGCGCGAGCAGGAGGCGCTCGACGCCTTCGTGCGCGAGCACGGCGGCGGCCGCAAGGTCCGGGGCCAGATCCGCGAGGCGGCATCGGTCCGGACCGCCATCCTGCACGAGGCCGCCTCGCACGACCTGGTTGTGATGGGCGCATCGGCCCATCCATCGAACGCCGCGCCGGATGGGCGCTTCCTGTTCGGCACCGTGGCGGACGCCATCGCCTCCAAGGCCAAGCCGACCGTGATCGTGGTCAAGACCAAGCAGAAGCTGGGGCTGGCCACCTTCGACGAGCTGCGCGCCGCCGAGGGCACGCTGGCCGCGGCGGATGCCTACGTCGAGCAGGGCCGCTCGCTGCCCACGGTCGTCGACCGCTGGTTCGCCGAGAACACGTTTCACGCCAGCGAGTTCCGGGACATCGGCAAGCTGGTCGAGCTCAAGACGCGCCAGGGCCTGACGGTGAGCGTTGGGCTCCCGGCCCTCAACGAGGAGAAGACGATTGGCCTGGTCATCAAGCGCATCAGGAGCGCGCTGATGGACCGGGTGCCGCTCATCGACCAGATGGTGGTGATCGACTCAGACTCGACCGATCGCACCGCCGAGATCGCCGCGGACCTGGACATCCCCGTCATGAGGCACAGCCAGATCCTGCCGGAGCTCGGCTCGCATGTCGGCAAGGGCGAGGCCCTCTGGAAGAGCCTCCACGTCCTGGACGGCGACATCGTGTGCTGGATCGACACCGACATCAGCAACATCCAACCGCGCTTCGTCTACGGGCTGATCGGGCCGTTGCTGCGCGAGGCGCGGCTCCAATACGTCAAGGGCTTCTACCAGCGCCCGATCCGCGAGGGCGACCGGCTCATGCCGGAGGGCGGCGGCCGCGTCACCGAGCTCATGGCCCGGCCGCTCATCAACCTGTTCTTCCCCGAGCTGTCGGGCATGATCCAGCCGCTTTCCGGCGAGTACGCCGGACGGCGGGCGATGCTCGAGTCGGTCCCGTTCTTCACCGGCTACGCGGTCGAGATTGGGCTGCTGATCGACATCCTGGAGGCGAGCGGCCTGTCAGGCATCGGCCAGGTGGACCTGGAGCGCCGCATCCATCGCAACCAGCCGCTGGGCAACCTGTCGCAGATGTCGTACGTGATCCTGCAGGGCGCCATCCGCAAGCTGGAGGAGCGGCACCGGATCGAGCTGCTCACCGAGGTCGGGCGCGGCATGAAGCTCATCAACCAGGAGCGGCAGCGCTTCAACCTGGAGGTGCGCGAGATCGGCGACGAGCTGCGCCCGCCGATCCAGAGCATCCCGGCCTACCAGGAACGCCGCCGCCTGCTGAAGCGCTGACCCGCTGGGCCTCCGCGGCAAGCCACACTGGCCTTACGACCGCCGACCGGCCGGCGAGACCGATGCCAGACCGCGCCGACGGTCACAGGGCAAGCCACACTGGCCATGCGACGACTGAGCGGCCCGGGCAGGGGACGAAGGACCGCCCCGACGGTCACAGGGCCAGCCACACTTGCCAGCCGTAACGCCATCCTCCTGCGCCTATCATCGGTTCGTGATCGGCTCCCGCCCGTTGACCATCGTGATCGCTCCCGACTCGTTCGGTGGCGCGCTCGATTCGGTCGGCGTGACCGAGGCCATCGCGGCCGGCTGGATGCGCGCCCGACCGACCGACGACGTGATCCGCGCCCCCATGGCTGACGGCGGCGAGGGCACGCTGGCCGCGTTGGAGGTGGCGCTGGGTGATCAGGCCGAGCGCAAGACGCTCGACACGGTTGACCCGCTGGGCCGTCCCGTCCAGGCGGACTGGCTGCTGCTCGACGAGGGGCACGGCGCATTCGTCGAGATGGCCGCCGCCTCCGGTCTGGCGCGGCTGTCGGCGGGGGAGCGGACGCCCGAGACGGCCCGCATGGCGAGCACCCGCGGCACCGGTGAGCTGCTGCGCGCCGCGCTCGACGCGGGCGTGGATCGCATCACGCTGGGCCTCGGCGGCAGCGCAACCACCGACGGTGGGGCCGGCATGCTCGCCGCCCTGGGTGCGCGCCTCCTGGACGAGGATGGCGCGGAGCTCCCGCCGGGCGGTGCGGCGCTGGCCCGCCTCAAGCGGATCGACCAAAGCGGGCTCGA
>JBKOZM010000147.1:0-5747 GCA_046725855.1 Chloroflexota bacterium
GTGCCGGGAAGATGACGATCTTGCCCGGCAGGCGACCGTCGACGAGCGCCTGCAGGCTCTCCTTGGCGGCTTCCATGCCCGCCACGCCGGCCAGCGCCCGCCTGGGCTCCAGCTCGCCGGCCAGGCTCTTGGCGACGACCCGCTCCTGGTCGGCGATCCGCGACCCGGAGGTGCCGGTGTACTGCGCCCCGTGCAGGAAGACCGGCGACAGGTCGAGTGAGGCGCGCGTGCCGACCGGCACGCCGGCGAACAAAACCAGCATGCCGTCGGGCGCCATGGCCTGGGCGCCGGCGACCACGGCGGTGGCCGATGGAGCCGTCACGATTACGTCATCGGCGCCCGATCCGCCGCTGAGCCGGCGAACAGCGGTGAGCAGGGCATCCGGCTCGGGGCCGAGCTGCTCGATGACCAGGGCTCGCCCTCGCTCGTCGGCGATCGGGGCCAGGCGCCGGCGGGCGCTTGCCAGCCGGTCGCCGTCGAGGTCGACCCCGATGACCAGCCGCGGCCCGTCAGGAAGCCCCAGGGCCCGCTCGATGTGCATCTGCCCCATCGGCCCCGCCGCGCCGACCACCACCGCGACACCGCCGGGTCGCAACTCGGCGCGGTTCCGCGCCTCGCCATAGGCCGCAGCCACGTCCAGCCCGCTGGTTCCCACGTAGGCGGTGTAGTGATAGTGCAGCCGCCCGATATCGATCTCGACGTCGCCGTCCAGCGGCTGCTCGGCGACCAGGTTCAAGACGCCGCGGAAGGCGAGCGCATCGGCCGCGCGACCGACCTCGGCCGCCGACTTGGGCGCCAGCAGGATGATGTCGTCGAAGGGCCCTTCCCAGGCGCCGCCCTCGGCGACGGTCACCTCCCCGTCGCTCCGTGCGCCGCGCACCGCGGCCGCCACGGTCTCGCTCGTCGTGCTGAGCACGACCTCGGCCGCGCCCGCCAGGGCCTCCCCGAACCGGTAGGAGCGCTGGTCGTCGGCTCGGCCGACGATCAGCATCCGGCCACCCGCCAACGGCCCGAGCCGCCGCCGCTGGGTGTAGGCCGCCTCTACGCAGGCCCATGGCTCGGTGAGGGCCGCCTCGGCGTAGCCCATTCGGTCGTCGACCGGGACGACGTATGCGCCGTCGTCGGCGGCCAGCACCTCGGGACCGATGAGGTGGTACTCGATCAGGCCGCCGGGGATGGTGTAGCCGTAGGCGGTGCTGCGGCCGTCGACGTAGATGTCCGGCTGGATCGCCAATCGCTGCCCAGGAGTGAATCGATCTCGCAGCCGCTCGCCGGCGGCCATGACCGTCACCGACGTCTCGTGCCCCAGTCGCGTCGGCTCGCGCTCGAGGTCGCGACCGTACAGCTTCGGGTGGTCGCCGCCGAGGCGGATCAGCTTCACGTCCGAGAAGCACAGGCCCACCGCGTCGACGCGCACCAGCAGCTGGTCGGGGCCCGGTGTCGGCGGGACGGGGACCAGCTCGGGACTGCCCTCGCGTCCAAACCGATCGATCCCGGCGCCGTACAGGTTCCAGGCGAGCGCCTGCTGCGGGATGGGCTCGGTCGCCTGGCGATAGGCGTCGTAGGGCGCCGTGGTGCGCAGTGCGGTCATTTCGGGCGCGGCAGATCGGCGGCCTTCAGCACCCTGCCGGTTGGGTCGAGGATGCCGACCTTGGTGCCGATGGTCATCGGGCTGGCCTGGAAGAGGTCCGCGCCGTTGATGGCCAGCCAGCGATAGCCGCCGAGCGGCTTCAGCCGGGCGAGCGCCGGGCCGATCTCGGCGCCGGTGGCCGCCACCGCGATCCGTCCCTGGCTGGCGACAAGATCGACCAGGTTCTCCGGATCGGGCGTGGCGGAGAGCTTGGCCGTCAACGCGGCCACGATCGCCTCGTGGTCCAGCCGGCTCACGCCGATCCCCGTTCGGCGAGCAGGACGCCCGCGACCGCCTCGATCGCGGCTTCGGCGTCGCCGCCTGAGGCGCTGAGCGTCACCTCGTCACCGGTCGTGGCGCCCAGCGCAATGAGCTGGGTGATGCTGGCCGCGTTGGCGTGGCGCTCGCCGGCCGCGATGGTGACCTCCGCATCGAAGTCCATCAGCCCTTCGACGATCTCGGCTGCGGGGCGTGCATGGAGGCCGAACGGATTCGCGATCCGCAAGGTTCGGTGCAGGTCGCCTGAGGTGATGGGGGATGGCGGCGAAGTGACGGCCTCGCCCTCGGTCATCAGGACCCGATGGATCTCATTCGGGTCGGTCGTAAACGCCAACCGCGCGCAGAGCTCGGCATCGCCGAGTACGGACGCCAGCTGCGACATCACCGCAATGTGCTCCTCTGAGCGGGCGGCCAGGCCGATGACGAGGCGCGCCGGCTCCTCCCCCCATGTCACGCCCTCGGGGAACTGAGCGACGGCCAGGCCGGTGCGCAGGATCGTGTCCTGTGCCTCGCTGGTGCCATGCGGGAGGGCGATGCCGTTGCCCAGGTAGGTGGAGATGATCTCCTCGCGCGCCAGCATCGCGTCGATGTACCCCTCGGTCACCAGGCCGCTGGCCACCAGGATCGCGCCGACCTGCCGGATGGCATCAGCGCGGTCAGTGGCCGATGCGCCGACGACGATCGAGGCAGGACTGAGGACCTCCGTCCCCGGCGTGGACATCAGCCACCGCTGGGATCGCTGGAAACTGGCTCGCCGGCGGTGAGCTGTTTGACGAGCTGGTCGGACGCCGCGTTCGCCAGAAAGTTGCGAAAGCTGAGGACCACCGCCTGGGGCGCTGCCGCGCGGGCACGAGCCGCCAGCCCTTCGTGGGCGATGACCACATCGGTCTCTGCCGGAATCTCATTGACGGGCGTGTGGACGACGGTGACGGCCAGGCCGGCGTCCTTCAGGCGTTTCTTGAGCTGGTTGGCGCCGATCAGGCTGGAGCCCATGCCGGCTTCGCAGGCGAAGGCGACGAGCCTGACATCCGCGGCTTGCTTGACGACCATCAGCGGGAACTCCTGGGTGATTCGCCGCCCGGCGCGGAGGGCACCGGGCGGCGTGGGATTGCCTCGAGGGCGATCAGGCCGGAGCGCCAGCCGGAATGGACGGGGCGGCGGTCTCCTGCTCGCCCTCCTCCTCGCTCTCCTTGACCGGGTAGACCCTCAGGATGACAGAGCCGACCAGGAATGACGCCACCGCGCCCACCAGCACACCACCCAGTACCCCGAAGTGCTGCCCTGGAGGCGTGACCGCGAGGTAGGCGAAGATGCTGCCCGGCGACGGCGTGGCCACCAGGCCGGCGTCCGTTGCCGCGAACACGAAGTCGGCGCTCATCCCGCCGGCCCACATCGCCAGGATCATGATCGGGTGGGCAAGAACGTACGGGAAGTAGATCTCGTGGATCCCGCCGAAGAAATGGATCACGATCGCGCCGGGAGCGGACAGCTTCGCCAGGCCCTTGCCGAAGAGCGTGTACGCCAGCAGCAGGCCGAGGCCCGGACCGGGGTTCGTCTCGAGCAGGAAGTGGATCGCCCGCCCGCGCTCGGCCACCTCGGCGACGCCGAGTGGCGCCAGCACGCCGTGGTTGATGGCGTTGTTCAGGAACAGCACCTTGCCGACTTCGATCGGGATGTCAGCCAGGGGCAGAAGGCCGGCGTTGATGATGCCGCTGACGGCGCTGCCGAGGGCGTCGGAGATCGCCGCGAACCACGGGCCGAACCACAGGATCCCGGCGACGGCCATAATGGCCCCGAGGATGCCGGCCGAGAAGTTGTTGACCAGCATCTCGAAGCCCGATGGCACCGAGTCCTGGGTCGCCTCGTCGAACTTCTTGATCAGATAGCCGCCGAGCGGTCCGGCGGCCATGGCCCCCAGGAACATCGGCAGGCCGGCGCCCACCGCCACGCCGAAGGTGGCGACCGCGCCGACGACACCGCCGCGATGCCCATACACGAGCCTGCCGCCGGTGTAACCGATGAGCAGCGGAATCATGAAATTGATCATCGGCCCGACGACGGTCGCGATCTGTTCGTTCGGGGTCCAGCCGGTGGGGATGACGAATGCCGTGATCAATCCCCAGGCCAGGATCGCGCCGATGTTCGGCAGGACCATCGCGGCCAGATAGCCGCCGTAGCGCTGAATTCGCTCCACGCTGACTCTCCTCCTCTCCAGTAGGCCAGGGCGGAATCATCGAAGGGCCGGCGGCGCCCAACAACTGCCAATCTGTCACGGGGAAGTTGTGACCATCCTGACCGCAGGGATCGCGGTCGTCAGTGCTGGGCTGCGGGGCCCACCAGGCGCGTGAGCTGACGGACGTCGCGCTCCTGGAGGAGCGGGCTCACCACGACCCACGGCACGCCGGTCAGCCCGTCGAGCGGCACGGTGCTGACAACCAGATCGGTCGAGACGTCGCCAGCCTCGTGCTCGAATGCCGTCTTCGAGACGACCTGCACCACCTCGAGCTGAGGGAACTCGGCCAGCTGGCGGGAGACCAGGATCCAGGCGGTCGCCATGCCGGCCGGGCAGACGACGGTGACCTGTATCTTCTGCCGCAGCCGCTGGCGCTCGAGCGACCCGGCGAGGTACATCGTCAGGAAGCCGACCTCCTCGTGCGGGATCGCCGCGCCATCCAGGTCGCCCAGGCCGGCCAGGATCACGCCGGCGGCGTCGTACACGTCCGGGTACCGCTTCTGGACCTCGTGCTGGAGAGGGTTGCTCACCGGAAGGCCATAGCGCAGGCGGACGTGCAGGCGGCGCAGGTGCTCGGTCAGGTTGGACCGCAATAGCTCGTCATCGGCCAGCGACGGGTGCAGGCGTTCTGCGGCGGCGGCCGCGAGTCGGTCGACGAGCGCGACCAGATGCGCCTCAGGCACCGCCGGCGAATCCGTCAGCTCCACGAAGCCGAGCAGTGACTCGGTGATGGCTGCGACCTCCGGCGCTCCCAGCCTGACACCGATGCGATCGTGCACCGCGCTGGCAATCCGCGTCGCGGCATCGGACACCGGATGATCCATGAGCGACCGGAGGCGGCCACGCACCAGGCGTGCCGGGTGATCCGCGCGAACCCTGTGGGCCAAGATGGCCAAGCTCAGTGTCGCCATAAGCATGGTCGGATCGCGGTCGTCGAAGTCGCGCAGCTCGCCCTCCAGGATGGCCTTGAAGGTCGGCAGGTCGAGCTCGGCGAGGTATGCAGCCAGGCCGGCGGGCGTGGCGTCTGCCACCGCCTGGCCGCCTGTCGCCAGGGCTGCGAGGACATTGGCCGGGATGCGCTCCAGCAGGAGCGCGAGCAGGGCCGCGCGAACGTCCACCTCGCCGCCACGGACGGCGACGCCGATGCCCGGGAGGCGTCGAAGATGGAGCCGATGCTGCTCCAGCCACGTTTCGGCGACCCGCACGTCGCGTCGGACGGTGGGGCGCGAGACGCCGAGCCGGGACTCCAGCGCCCCGGATCGCAACGCGTCGGGAGCCTGCTCCAGCAGGGCGAGCAGGACGCGCGACTGGCGGTCGCCGGCGTCCAGCACGGCTGGCCCTGGCGCGGAATCGAGGCCCGAGCGAACGGTTGCCCGCGATCTCGCATCCCCGTCGACCCAGACCCCCAGGCCTCTCCGCCTCGACAGGCGGAGTCCATGCTCGGCGAGGTAGGCCTCTACCGAGGGCAGGTTGTAGCGGACGACGCGTGGCGTCAGATTGAGCTCGGCGGCCAGTGTTTCCAGGCTGACGACCTTGGAGCCGATGAGCAGGGCGCGCGCGATCCCGGCCTGGCGGGTGTCGAGCGGAACCTGGCTCGGCACAGCG
>JBKOZM010000148.1:0-9466 GCA_046725855.1 Chloroflexota bacterium
GGCCCCACCTGATCGACAACTCGCTCAAGGCCCATCATCTCTACAAACGGGACGTGAACTACGTGGTGATGGACGGCGAGATCATCATCGTCGACGAGTTCACCGGTCGCCTGATGCCGGGCCGGCGCTGGAGCGAGGGGCTGCACCAGGCGGTCGAGGCCAAGGAGGGGGTGAAGATCCAGAACGAGTCGCGCACGCTGGCGACGATCACCTTCCAGAACTACTTCCGCATGTACGACAAGCTCGCGGGCATGACCGGAACGGCCGAGACCGAGGCGGAAGAGTTCCACAAGATCTACGACCTCGAGGTCGTCGCGGTTCCCACCAACCAGCCGATGATCCGGGACGATTTCGCCGACCTCGTCTTCGCGAGCCAGAAGGGCAAGTGGGGAGCCGTCGTCGACGAGATCGTCGAGGAGCACGAGAAGGGGCGGCCCGTGCTGGTCGGCACCATCAGCGTCGAGGTCAGCGAGATGCTGAGCGAGATGCTCAAGCGGCGGGGCATCAAGCACAACGTGCTGAACGCCAAGTTCCACGAGCGCGAGGCGGAGATCGTCGCGCAGGCTGGCCGCAGCGGGGCGGTGACGATCGCCACCAACATGGCCGGGCGTGGCACGGACATCCTGCTGGGCGGCAACCCGGAGATGCTCGCCGCCGACCTGCTGCACAAGAAGGGCACCAACGTCCTGGAGGCGTCGCCCGACGAATACGCGGCCGCGCTCGCCGAGGCCGACCAGATCTGCGCCGCCGACCGGGAGAAGGTCATCGAGGCCGGCGGCCTGCACATCGTCGGGACGGAACGCCATGACGCGCGACGCATCGACAACCAGCTGCGCGGCCGCTCCGGCCGCCAGGGCGACCCGGGCAGCAGCCGCTTCTACCTCTCCCTGGAGGACGACCTGATGCGGCGCTTCGCGTCGGACCGGGTCAGCTCGATCATGGGCCGCCTCGGGTTCGACGACGAGACCGCGCTGGAGTCCGGGATGGTGAGCCGCACCATCGAAGGCGCCCAGAGCCGAGTGGAAGGCTACAACTTCGACGCTCGCAAGCACGTGGTCCAGTACGACGACGTCATCAACCGCCAGCGCGAGACCATCTACCACGAGCGGGAGCGGATCCTGCGCTCGCAGCACCTGGGCCCGACTATCCAAGTCATGCTCGAGGAGGAAGTGCGCGACCTGGTGGCCGAGCACACCGCCGCCGAGTACCACGGCGACTGGAATCGCGATGGGCTCAAGGCCCGGCTGCTGGCAATGGTCCCAACACTCGACGCGCGGACCCTGGCACTCGTGGGTGAGGCGACCGACGTCAACGCGCTGACCGAGGGGCTGGTCGAGGCGGTGGCCGAGACCTATGACCGCAAGCGCGACGAAGTGGGGCCGGAGGGGATCGGCGTCATGGAGCGGGTCGTGCTGCTGCGGGTGATCGACTCCCTGTGGGTCGAGCACCTGACCGCGGTCGACGACATGCGCCGCGGCATCGGCCTACGGGCCTACTCCCAGCGCGACCCGCTGAACGAGTTCAAGGTCGAGGCCTATCGCATGTTCGACGAGCTGAAGGCCACCATCCGCCACGACGTGACCCACAACATCTTCCGGGTCAGCGTCATGCGCGACCAGCCGCCGACGCCGCAGCCCCGACGCGTGACCGAGGGACGCGTGGACCTGGCCACCGGCGCGATTGCGGCGGCGAGCGCCGGCCCTGCCGCCGCGACGTCGGGCGGGAACGGCGCGGGCGCCACGCGGCAGCCTGTCAAGGCCGGGCCCAAGCTGGGCCGCAACGATCCGTGCTGGTGCGGCTCCGGAAAAAAGTACAAGCGCTGCCACGGCGCCTGATCCAATCGTCGGGGTTGGCGAATCGAGCACGACCCGCTACGATGGCGCGAAGCGATCGCGAGGCGCGGTGACCTCGCGATCACGAGCAAGTGGAGAGCTTCGTGAAGCAGCTGACCACGGCGCCTCGGGGTACCGACTCTCACCCCACCACCCCCACCACCCCATCGGCCTCCCTCCCGCTGGTCACCCGCTTCAGAGACCCAAGCCTCCCTTACGAAGACCTCATTCAATGCGAGCGCGACTGCATGCGCTGCAGCTACGCACTGACGCTCGATTGCGACGGCAACTGCGGCTCGTGCCCGCGGCAGACCTACTGCCCGTGCGTGAATCCGGCCAAGGTGCGCAGCAAGAACGTGCGCCTGGGCGAGATGGAGCTTCCGATGGTGGCAACCCTTGGACGGAATTAAGGACGAGGCGCTCCGGCTGGCGCGGCTCGTGGCCGATACGGCGGTGCGGCTTTGACCTGCCCGCCAAGGAGAGCGAGCTCGCGGAGCTGACAACCGGCTCCGCCAATCCAGAGCTGTGGGACGACCCCGCTGGGGCGCAGACGCTGCTGCGGCGTGCCGACGAGCTGCGCGAGGAGATCGGTGCCTGGCGGGACCTTGAGGCCCGCGCCACCGCGCTGGCCGAGATCGCCGAGCTGGCCGAGGCGGACGAGGACGGCGGCGGCGAGGCGCTGCGCGCCGACCTGCAGCGCGACCTGGAGGCGCTGCAGTCCGACTGGAACCGGATGGAGGGCCAACTCCTCCTGTCGGAGCCCTACGACACCCGGCCGGCGATCGTATCGGTCCATGCCGGCGCCGGCGGCACGGAGAGCCAGGATTGGGCCGAGATGCTGCTGCGCATGTACCTACGCTGGGCCGAGCGCAACCGATTCAAGACCGAGATCCTCGACCAGACCGAGGGCGAGGAGGCCGGCCTCAAGAGCGTGACCTTCGCGGTCGACGGTCGCTGGGCCTATGGTCGCCTGAAGAGCGAGCGCGGCGTGCACCGCCTGGTGCGGATCAGCCCGTTCGACTCGCAGAAGCGGCGCCACACGAGCTTCGCGCTGGTGGAGGTGATGCCCGAGGTGGCCGACGATGCGCCGATCGAGATCGATGACAAGGACCTGCGGATCGACACGTACCGGGCCAGTGGGGCCGGGGGCCAGCACGTCAACAAGACCGACAGCGCGGTGCGCATCACGCACCTGCCCACCGGCATCGTGGTCACCTGCCAGAACGAGCGGAGCCAGGCGCAGAACAAGGAGCGGGCCCTGACCGTGCTGCGCGCCAAGCTCGCCGAGCGAGCCCAGGAGGAGCGCGAGGCCGAGATGGCCAGACTGCGTGGCGTGCACGTGGAGGCCGGCTGGGGCAACCAGATCCGCAGCTACGTCCTGCAGCCGTACACCATGGTCAAGGACCTGCGCACCGGGGTGGAGACGTCGAACCCGACCGCGGTCCTCGACGGCGAGCTGGATCCCTTCATCGAGGGCTACCTGCGCTGGCGGATCGGCGGCGACGGAGCGGCGGCGTGAGCGGCGGCTACATCGGCGCGATGGAACGGCCCTACGTCGCCACGGCGGCGGCGGTGCAGCCGGTGATCCAGATGGTCGACGTCGGCATGACCTATCCGAACGGCAAGGCGGCCCTGGTCGACGTGAACGTCGCCATCCCGCCGGGCGACTTCGTCTTCCTGGTGGGCCCCTCCGGCGCGGGCAAGAGCACATTCATCCGGCTCCTCATCCGCGAGCAGCTGCCCACGGCGGGACGGGTGGTGATCGACGGCCGCGACCTGGCGCGCCTGCGGCGCCGCGACGTGCCCAGGCTCCGGCGGCGGATCGGGATCGTCTTCCAGGACTTCCGCCTGCTGCCGGCCAAGACGGTCTTCGAGAACGTGGCCTTCGCCCTCGAGGTGACCGGCGCGGCGCGTGCCGAGATCCGCCGCCGCGTGCCACAGCTGCTGAACCTGGTCGGGCTGCACGAGCACGACGAGCACCTGCCCACCCAGCTGTCCGGTGGTGAGCAGCAGCGCGTGGCGATCGCGCGCGCCCTGGTCCACGACCCGGCCATGCTCATCGCCGACGAGCCGACCGGCAACCTCGACCCGGTCACCAGCTGGGAGATCATCCAGCTGCTCATCCAGATCAACGGGCTGGGGACCACCGTCCTGATGGCGACCCACAACCAGGAGATCGTCAACGCCATGCGCCGGCGCGTCCTGGCGCTGGAGCACGGCACGCTAGTGCGCGACGAGTCGGGCGCCGCCTACGAGCGGGAGTACTGACCGATGGGCTTCGCGCGCTTCATCGCCTTCGCCGTGGTCCGGGCCTGGCAGGGCTTCTGGCGCAACGCGATGATGAGTCTGGCCGCCACCGCCACCGTCATCCTCATGCTGGTGCTGCTCTCCGGCCTGTTCATCGTCATCGGCGGGCTCAGCTCGGGGCTGGCCTTCATCGAGAGCAAGGTGGGCGTCACCGCCCGCTTGGTCGGTCCGCCCGACCATCCGGCGCTGGGCCAGCAGACGATCGACGCCCTCATGGCCGACATCGAGGCGCTGCCGAACGTGAAGAGCGTCACATACGTCAGCCCCGAGACCGCCATGCAGCGCCTCCAGGAGAGCTACCGCGAGATGGGGCAGGAGCTGGAGCTGGGTGGTGCCAACATCACGCTGTACCCGAGCCTGGAGATTGCGCTGACCAACCCCAACGCGGCCGGCGCGGTGGCCGATGCGCTGCAGGGCCGCCAGGAGGTGGAGCGCATCACCACCAAGCAGACCGACTACGAGAAGCTGCTTGGGATCATCAGCGTCATCCGCACGGTGGGCATCATCGCCCTGGTGCTGGTCGGCCTGACCGTCCTGTTCATGATCGTGAACACGATCCGGATCGCCGTCTACTCGCGGGCGGGCGAGATCGAGATCATGCGGCTGGTGGGTGCCAGCGACTCATTCATCCGCTGGCCGTTCATCCTGGAGGGGACGATGAGCGGGCTCATCGGGGCAGTCGTCACCATCGTGCTGGTGGCGGTCGTGTGGGAGCCGATCCAGCCGATCATGGTCCGTGTCTTCCAGATGCCCACCGCGGTCAGCGCCCAGTTCCTGGCCTCCCTGTCGGCGATCCTGCTGGGGGTGGGCCTCGGGGTCGGCGCCCTCGGCAGCTGGATCAGCGTCCGCTCGAACCTGTCGTCGGCCAGCTGACCCGATAAGCGAAACGTAATCCGGCCGTAATCCGCCTTCGCGCGGAGTCGGTGTACACTCCGGCCCGCCTCATGACCGACCAGACCTCGCCCGCTCCTTCGCCGATGCCCACCACCCCGCCCTCGCTGCCCCGACCGCCCTCCACCTCCCGCTGGAGCTCGCCGGTGGCGTGGGCCATCGCGCTCGCCCTGGCGGCGACCGTCGGGATGCTGCTGTTCGTGGGCGGCTACCTGGCGGCGGGCGGCCAGGCGTCGGGCAGCTGCGTCGCGCCGAACGCCGCCTTCGCGCCACTGTGCGAGGCGTACGACAAGCTCAAGGAGCAGTACGTCGACGATCTGGACGATGAGGCGCTGGCCGAGGGCGCGATCCACGGCATGTTCCAGTACGGGGTGCCGGATCCATTCAGCGGCTATATGTCACCGGAGGACTACCAGCGCGCGCTCGGCGACCTGTCCGGCCGATTCAGTGGCATCGGAGCGCAGATGGGCGTTCGCAACCTGGAGGATCCCAACGACCTGGAGGCGTGCACCCAGCTCAGCGAGACGTGCGTGCTGATCGTCATCGCCCCGCTCAAGAACCAACCGGCCGAGAAGGCCGGCCTGCTGGCCGGAGACATCGTGACCGCGGTGGACGGGGTGAGCGTCGTCGGCTCGACCCTGGAGGACGAGGTGAACAAGGTGCGCGGCGAGGCCGGCACCGACGTGACTCTGACCGTGCACCGCGGAGAGGAGACCTTCGACCTGACCATCACCCGTGCCGAGATCCAGGAGGAGGAGGTCAGCAGCCGCCTCCTCGACAACGACGTCGGCTACGTGGCCCTCCACACCTTCACCGACCCGGGCGCCGAGCAGTTCCACGACGCGGTGGGCAGCCTGCTGGACCAGGGAGCCACCTCCTTCGTCTTCGACCTGCGCGACAACCCTGGCGGCTACATCGAGGCGGCGCGCAAGATCGCCTCGGAGTTCCTCGACAGCGGCGTGATCTTCACCCAGGAGTCGGCCGGCGACGAGGTCGCGACCTGGGAGGCGAGCGGCGAGGGTCAGGCGACCGATCCGTCCATCAAGCTGGTGGTGCTCATCAACGGCGGCTCCGCATCGGCCTCGGAGATCGTGGCCGCCGCGTTGCAGGACCACGGTCGCGCCACCATTGTCGGCCAGCACAGCTTCGGCAAGAACACGGTGCAGATCTGGTCGCGCCTCGAGAACGGGGCCGGCGTGCGGATCACGATCTCCCGCTGGTTCACGCCCGACCATCGCAGCGTGGCTCCCGACGGCGTCCAGCCGGACGTCACCGTCGAGGTGCCCGACGGGACACCTCCCGAGCGCGATCTTTTCTTGGAGCGCGCGGTCCAGATCCTCGGCGGACAGGCCAGCGGTGGGGGCGCGCCGCAGCAACCTTCGTCGAGCGCTGACGAGCGACCGTCCGGCCGAGTGCCGCTGCTCGTGCCGGTCAGCTACGACCCGTCCGGCCAGCTCTCGGCCGCCGCCTGACGGGACCGTTGCGCTGCCTGCCACCGGGCTGGTAGCATCGGCGCAACGAAAGGAGGTGGTGTGCAGTGAGTAGTCCCTGTCACGCCACCACCGAGGCGGTGCGCTAACACCTCTTCGCGTGGTAGCGAAGGAGGAGCCGGCCGATACGGCCGGCTCTTTCCATGTTCGGCACCACGGCGCACGGCCTACGATTCGCATCACGAAGGCTTGATGACCGATGCCCGAGCAGACCGTCGCGCTCAACCGGCGCGCCCGCCACGACTACGCCATCGACGAGACGATCGAGGCGGGCCTGGTGCTGACCGGGACCGAGATCAAGTCGATCCGCGCCGGCCGCGCCAACCTGGCCGAGGCGTACGCCCGCATCGAGCACGGCGAGGCCTGGCTCATCGGCGCCCACATCGCCCCCTATGAGCAGGGCAACCGCAACAACCATGAGCCGACCCGCACCCGCAAGCTGCTGCTGCATCGGGACCAGATCGCCGAGCTGATCGGCCGCACCCAGGCCAAGGGCTTCACGCTGGTGCCGCTGCGCCTCTACATCCGCGACGGGCGGGCGAAGCTGGAGATCGGCATCGCCCGCGGCAAGAAGGCGCACGACAAGCGGCGCGCGATCGCCGAGCGCGACGCCCGTCGCGAGCTCGAGCGCGAGACGAAGGCGCGCATTCGCCTGTAGATAACCGAACGCACGTTCACTTTCCACCGTGAACGTGGTATCATCGACGTGTCAATCGGATCGTGGGGATGTCAGGTTTCGACAGGGCTCAGGATCCGGGAACTGCAGGTCGAGGTCGCCCGCAGGCCTCGTTAAACCGCGGGCAAAGCCAGCAACTGGCAACCGTCAGTTCGCTCTCGCTGCTTAGACAGTGAGCATCGACTCCGTCCCTCCTCCCCGGACGGCGAAGATGTCATCAGGGGAGGTGCGGCGCCGCCGACTCCGGTGAGCGGCGTCAAAGAGCCGAGAGGCACGCCGGATAGCACGCGGTGAACCCCGCCGGTCGGGGGCCCGCAAGCGAAATACCCGTAGGCCGGACAAGCCTGTAGCACGTTTCCGGGGACTCGGTTCTGGACGGGGAGTTCGATTCTCCCCCATCTCCACCAGCACTCATCACGACCGCCGCAGCCCGCGCGGCGGTCGCTTCCATGTCTATGAAGAGCCAGGGCCCCTGTGCTACCGTGCCTGCACGCGGCGCCGCCCAATGGAAAGCACAACCGCCGCGACCAACGGGAGGGTTGCTGAATCCATGGACTGGTCGAAGCTCAGCGCGAACGAGAAGATGGCGGTCTACGCCTCCGCCGTGCTTGTGGTGGCCGGCATCATCAGCAACTGGGGCGGCCTCCTGTGGCTGTCGATCATCGCCGCGCTGGCGGTGCTGGTGGTCGTCTTCCTGCCGCAGTTCTCGCCCTCGACATCCCTGCCGGGA
Organism: Chloroflexota bacterium; assembly: GCA_046725855.1. GTDB lineage: Bacteria > Chloroflexota > Limnocylindria > QHBO01 > QHBO01 > DASQFY01. Next base: position 7,927 of record JBKOZM010000148.1, read on the forward strand.
TCGAAAGGCAGCCTGCTGTTGATCCTGGGCGGTATCGCGGCCGTCGGCGCAGTCATCGAGATCCTCAGGTACCTCGGCTACTTCTTCGCCACCCTCGACGACTACCAGACCTGGCTCTTCGCAGTGGCCCTGGTCGCATCGCTCGTACTGCTGTGGACCGCCTGGCAGGAGTTCCAGGGCGAGGGCGGCAAGTTCACGATCGGCACGGCAAGCGGTGGCACCACGCCAGCCGCGGGACCGCCCCCGCCCGCCGAGGCCCCTGCGGCGCCACCGCCCGCGGCGCCGCCTCCTGTGGAAACGCCTGAGCCGATGGCGGAGCGACCCTCCATGGCAGAGCCACCCTCCATGAGCCAGCCGTCGGGCATGGAGCAGCCCACCCAGCCCCGCGAGTCCACCGAGTCAGACGAGGACCGCTCGCGCTAATCGCCGAGCAGCCGCGTCGCGCGCGTGACGAGCAGGTCGACCGGGTCGATCTGCTCGTTCGTCATCCCGACCCGGCACGCGGCCAGGAGCCGCGCTACGGCATCGCCCGCCAGCCCGTCGTCGATCGCATCGATCGCCTCGGCCAGGCCGGCGCGGCGAGTGTCATTCGGCTCGTGGGAGGCCACGAAACGGACCAGGCCCGACAGATCGGCGTGGGTCGCCTCGAGGTCGGGCGGAGGCGCCGCCAGCGCCTCCTCGAAGTAGGCGATGGCCATTGCCAGCAGCGCCTCGGCATCGGCCTCCTCGGTGAGCAGGCGGTCGTCCACACCCAGGCACAGCCGGTAGGCGTCCGCGCCAGCCTGGAACCCGATCCACGGGCCGTCCGCCTGCCAGCGGCCGATGGCGCGCGGGACGTTCATCGGGGCGTCCATCGCCACCCAGGGCTCGCGGCGAGCGGCTACGACTCCGAGGACTCGATCTTCGTCGCCGGCAGCACCACGATCCGTCGGTTCGGCTCGACCCCGACGCTCTGCGTGCGCACCCTCGGGTTCTCAACCAGGGCCATGTGCACGATGCGACGCTCGAGGGCCGGCATCGGCTCCAGCTGGATGATCTTGCCCGACTGGATCACGCGCTTGGCGGCCCGATCGGCCACGTCACGGAGCTGGTCCTCACGGCGGCCGCGGTAGTTCTCCACGTCCACCGCGATCCGGTTCCACTGGCCCTCGCGCTTGGCGACGATCAGGTTGACGAGGTGCTGCAGGCTCGCCAGCTTCTCGCCGCGCCGACCGATCAGCACGCCGAGGTCCGAGCCGGTGACGTTCAGCTTCGAGGTCTCGGTGCCCATGGCGATCTCGACCGTGCCCTCCACGCCCATCAGCCGCAGCAGCTCCTGGAGCACCGCCTTGGCCTCCTCGAGCGCGCCGCGCTCGGCCTCGGTCAGCTCCTCCAGGGGCTTGGCCGGGATGAAGGGCGCCGGCTCCCGGGCCGGACGGTCGCCCCGCGGCTCGCGGGCTTCTCGCGGCTCGCGTGTCTCGCGTGGCTCACGCCGGGAGCGGGCGAGGACCGGGCGGTCCCCGCGGTCGCGCCCCTGCCCGCCTCGTCCGCGGCCGCCACG
>JBKOZM010000149.1:0-7742 GCA_046725855.1 Chloroflexota bacterium
GATCATCGCCGTGCTGCCGATCCACCGGCTCCGCGCGTCCGAGCACCTGGTCGGCATGGCGCCGGAGTAACGCCGTCGGAGTAACGCCTCGCCGCTCGCTCTAGTAGGCGCGGGCGAAGACGACGCGCTGGGTCGAGGGACGGCCGTCGATCAGGCAGGCGCCACTCTCGACGGGCGAGTCGAACGGGATGACGCGGATGGTGGCGCCCGTCTCTGCGTTCACCTGCTTCTCGCAGGCGGTGTCGCCGCACCAGTGCGCCATCAGGAAGCCCCCGCGCTCTTCGACGACGGCCTTGAACTCGTCGTAGGAGTTCACCTCGTGCGTGTTGGCCGCCCGGAAGTCGACGGCGCGTCGAAGCAGGTCGTCGTGATAGGCATCCAGGCGCTTCGGCAGCTCGCCGGCCAGGACCTCGACCGGCAGCTCCTCCTTGGCGCGATCGGTGCGGCGCACAAGCACCGCCCGGCCGGCCGCCACGTCGCGCGGCCCGATCTCCACCCGGTACGGCACCCCGCGCAGCTCCCAGTGGTTGTACTTGAAGCCCGGGGACTCCTCGCGCCAGTCCACCTCGAGCCGCAGCGCAGCGCCGCCGGCACTCTCCGCGATCGCCGTTCGCAGCCGGTCGACGGCCGCGGCCACCGCCGCGCGGTCCTCCTCCGTGCGGAAGATGGGCACGATCACCACCTGCACCGGTGCGACGCGGGGAGGCAGGATCAGCCCAGCATCGTCTCCATGGGCCATGATCACCGCCCCGACCATCCGGGTGGAGAAGCCCCAGGAAGTCCCGAACGGCGCCTGGCGCTGATTGTCGCGGTCCAGATACTCGATGCCGGCCGCGCGCGCGAAGTTGGAGCCCAGCATGTGGCTGGTGCCGGCCTGCAGGGCCTTGGTGTCGCGCATCATCGCTTCGATGGCGTGGCTGTACACCGCACCGGGGAACTTCTCGTGCTCGGTCTTGCGCCCCTTGATGACCGGGATCGCCAGCCAGTCCTCGGCGACCGCGCGATAGGCCTCCAGCCCGGTGGCGACCTCCTCGTCGGCCTCGGCCTCCGTGGCATGGAAGGTGTGCGCCTCCTGCCACAGGAACTCCGCGGTCCGCAGGAAGAGCCGCGTGCGGAGCTCCCAGCGCACGACGTTGTTCCACAGGTTCATGAGCAGGGGCAGGTCGCGGTACGACTGGATCCAGTCCTTCACCACCTCCGCGATGAGCGCTTCGCTGGTGGGCCGGATGGCGAGCCACTCCTTGAGCTCCTCGCCGCCGGCATGGGTGACCCATGCCACCTGGGGATCGAAGCCCTCGACGTGCTCCGCTTCCTTTTCCAGAAGCGAGCGTGGGACGAAGAGCGGGAAGTACACGTTCTGGTGGCCGGTCGCCTTGATGTGTCGGTCCAGCTCGTCGCGCATCGACTCCCAGATCGCGAAGCCGTAGGGTCGAATGACCATGCAGCCGCGCACCGGCGAGTAGCTGGCCAGCTCGGCCTTGAGGACCACGTCGTTGTACCAGCCGGGAAAGTCCTCCGACTGTCGCGCGATGCTGGTGACGAAGGCGCTCTGCGCCAACGCGTCCTCCTTCTCCTGCGTGAGCCGATGCCGGCCGCTGACCGCCGGGATCCGGCGGGCGTCCAATCCTAGCGAACCGCGCTCACCGTCGCCCTGTGCTTGCCCGTCGAGCGTACTATCAGGGGACTCGCTGGAGGCTGAGCGCTTGCCGCCGTTGCGGGTCCAGGTCGTGACCTACGCGCCGACCATCTTCCGCCACTGCCAGCATTGCGAGGTGGCGTTCGAGGGCGTTGGCTTCGCCGAACGCATTCGTCGTGACGAGGCCAGGGACGCTCTCCCAGATGACCTCGCCCAGGAGTTCCAGCGCGTCTCCGACTGGGTGCATGGCCTGCTCGAGCGCCACGGGCCGCGCCTGGCCATCACCGTCATCGACGCGGCCAGCATCGAGGGCTTCTGGACGTCCCTGCGCCGTGGCGTTCGGCGCTACCCGGCGGTGATCGTCGACGGCAAGCGGACGCCCGGCGCATTGGACCTCCAGGCGGTCGAGGCCGAGATCGAGTCCAAGCTGAACGGCGGGCCCGCTGCTGAGCCCATCGGGGGGAGGAAGGAGGTCTCCTAGCCGGCACCTACGACCGCCTTCGCCAGCATCGCCCGATTTGTTCCGAGCATCGGCAGAGCAAGAGCACACACGAAGGAGGAGCGCGCCGATGAACTCTCTGTGGGTCGTCGTCATCGGCATCGTGGTCATCTATCTCGCCTACAACTTCTACGCGCGGCGCATCGACCGGGTGGTCATCCAATCCGATCCGAACCGAGCCACCCCGGCGACCATGTACATGGACGGCGCCGACTTCGTGCCCACGAGCCGATTCATCCTGTACGGCTATCACTTCAAGTCGATCGCCGCGGCGGGTCCCATCGTGGGAGTCATCACCGCGGCCAACATCTGGGGCTGGCTGCCGTCGATCATCTGGCTGATGGTGGGCGTGACCTTCATCGGCTGGGCCAGCGACTACAGCGCCATCATGATGGCGGTCCGCAATGACGGAAACTCGCTGTCGGCCATCGCCCATCGGCTGATCAGCCCGCGGACGCGAACGATCCTGTTCGTGTTCATCTTCTTCTACCTGCTGCTCATCGGCGGCGCATTCGTGGGGATCATGGCCGCCATCCTCGACGCCCGGCCTGACGTGCCATTCGGCATCGTCGCCCTGGCGGCAATGGGGCTGCTGGGCGGCTGGCTCCTGTATCGTCGCCGGGCGGACCTCATCCAGGTCACGCTGCTGGTGGTCGTCGTGACCCTGGTGGCCATGGCGTCGGGCGTCTTCGGGGCGACGTTCCCGGAGAAGGGCCCGCCAACCCGCGACACGTGGGTCACCGGACCGGTCAGCGGCGCGGTGCTGGGCATCAACGATGCGGTGAACGGCGACACGCCGCTCTACACCGTCGTCGACCCGACGAATGCCGATCCTCGCGTGCCGGCCCCGAATCCCGATACCGGGAAGCGCGAAAGCACGCGCAACTACAACGCGGAGACGGGCCAGATCAACGTCTTCCCCAGCTTCCTGCTGTGGGCGATCTTCCTGCTCGCCTTCGCCTACCTCGGCACGAACCTGGCAATCTGGCGCTTCGCCCAGCCGGTGAACTACATCGGCTTTTGGATCATGGCGCTGACGATCGGCATCTCGGCCATCGGCGCCGTCCTGGCGCCGTTCGTCCGTCCGGAGCTGGCCACGTTCCAGATCGACGCCTTCAAGGGGTTCGCGCCTGAGCAGGCCACGGGTGCCATCCAGACCCTGTGGCCGATGCTGTTCGTGACGATCGCCTGCGGCGCCATCTCAGGCTGGCATGCGCTGTTCGGCTCGGTCGGCACCGCTCGCCAGCTGGAGTACGAGACGGATGCACTGCCGGTGGGCGGGGGCGGCATGTTCAGCGAGAACACGCTCGGCCTCCTATCCCTGACCGCCGTGGCCATCACCGGCGGCCTGGCCGGCGCCGGCGCCTTCGCCGCTGGCGTGGGCAACCTGCTCAACGTGGCGACCTTCAGCCTCATCCCGGTGAACGTGGGCACCGCGCTCGGCTTCGGCGCGTTCGTGGTGATCGTGCTGACCGTGGTGCAGCTCGTCTTCCGGGTGATGCGCGTCACGCTGGGTGAATGGCTGGGCGAGTGGTGGGTCGGATTCAAGAACCAGCACGTCGCGTCGATCTTCGGCTCCGTGCTGGTGCTGCTGCTGGTCCTGTCCGGCACGTGGGTCTACCTGTGGCAGCTCTTTGGCGCCAGCAACCAGCTGCTGGCGGCCCTGAGCCTGCTGCTGGTGACCATCTGGCTGGTGTCCACCCGCCGCAACCCGGCGTACGCCGGGATCCCGATGTTGTTCATGTACGTGACGACGGTGGCCGCCTCGTTGGTGACCGCCTACAACCTGTACACCACCATCGCCATCAAGGAAGGCTCCGCCGGAATCTCTGTGATCGGGGCCTGGGCGATGATCCTGATCGCGCTGCTGCTCGTCGCCGCCGCGCTGCTCATCGCCTGGGATGCCTGGAAGGCATGGAATCGGTACCGAGCCATACCGCCGGAGGCGGCACCCGCGCCTGCGGCCGGACCGCCCCTCGGCTAGCGGGCATCACCTGGGCGGGCCGGGCGTCGATCGCTCGGCCCGCTTTCCGTCTCAGCGCGCCGGCACCAGGTCCAGCGCCAGATCGTGGACCTCGTCGAGCAGCCGGCGCGACGAGACTTGCTGCAGGTCCGGCAGCAGCAGGTGGAGCTCGAGGTGCGGCACGGTGGGACGCACCGAAACGCGCCAGGCGCCGCCGCTCACCCGGCGGAGGCGTTCCCACACGCGCTGGAGCTCCCCGGCCGTGAACTCGGGGTCATAACGGAGCTCCACCTGCGTGCCGCCGCCATCGGTCCAGGTGCCGTGCTCGGGTGGCCGATCTTCGGAGTCGGATAGGTGGCCGGCCGTCCAGGCACGGGGATCCACCACCTCGGCCCGGGACATCGGGCTCCGGAGAAGGCTCAGGCGCAGGACGAGGAAGTCGCGCCGGCCGCGGGACCGGGCCAGCGCCCACAACGCGCCGAGGTCGCGCGGCTCGAGGACCACCATGACCAGGGCCTCGCGGAATGGCTGCTCGGGATCGATGAGGCGAAGCTCGGCGACCGAGCTGCCGAGCCAGCGCAGGTTGGTCCTGGGGCCAAGCACGCCCAGTCCGTCCTGGAGCCAGCGCAGGACGCGGTTCCCCTTGCGGATGTTGGCCGACGTGCCGAACGTGAACCACAGGAGCATCACCGCCAGGGCCGCGATGAGGATGGCGGGGGCGAGCTTCTCCAGGTCAGGCATGGGCCGTGCAGGACTCTACTGATCGCGTGCGTGGCTGGTCAATCCGGCCGGCCACGGGGCCGGTGGTAGAGTCACCTCTCTCGGGAGCAGGGAGTTTCGTCTGAATGAGCGTCCGGAGCTCGACGGCGACGCGTGGGGGCCTTCGCGGCGCGCTCCGCGAGTTCCTGTACGGGATGACCGGCCACGAGTTCGCCCGCCACGCGCTGGAGACCCGGTCCAGCCTGGAAACCGTGTTCATGGTCTCGCTGGTGGGCGACATGGTTGGGCTGCCAGTCCTGCCACCCTACTACTCGCTGCGGCTGCTGCCGTTCGTCGTCCCCAGCGTGGCGACCTGGAAGCGCCGCGTCCTGCGGGAGCACGACTTCGCGACCACCCCCGACTACGAGCTGCACGGCGTGTGAATCCGCCCTCCGCTTTGGAAGGAGCGCGCATGACCGATACCGACAAGGCCGATACCGACAAGGCCGATACCGACAAGAAGGTCGATACCGACAAAAGGGCCGAGACCGACAAGCGGCTGGAGGAGCGGCCCGGCGGCCTGCGCGGGCTGGCGCAGAAGTTCCGGGAGGTCACCTACGGGATGGCCGCCCACGACATGACCCGCTACGCGCTCCGCAGCCGAGCCAGCATGGAGCACCTCTTCATCCTGACCACCATGGGCGACCTGGTCGGCGTGCCCATTCTGCCGCCGTACTACTCCCTGCGCCTCCTGCCGTACGTCGTGCCGCAGATCAGCACCTGGAAGCGGCGGATGCTGCGGGAGAAGGACCTCACCGACGCGATGTTCTAGGAGCGAGGTGCGTCAAGTGGCCGACACCCAGACGGCACCCTCGCGCGGCAAGGGCGCCGCGCCACGCACCCTGGCTGAGGCGGAGTCGCTCGCCGAGTTCTTCTCGAAGCACCCGGAGCGGCGCTACGTCATGTTCGGCGGCAAGGGTGGCCTGGGGAAGACGACCTTCAGCGCGGCCACCGGCTTCTGGCTCGCGCAGCAGGGCAAGCGGGTGCTCGTCTTCAGCGTCGATCCGCAGGCCAGCCTGTCGGACATCTTCCAGAAGGACATCTTCGGCAAGGGCCCGGTCAAGGTGATGGACAACCTGTGGGCCCAGGAGATCGACGCCGACCGTCACATTCGCGAGTACCAGGACGAGGTCCGCAAGAAGATCCTGGACATGTACGGCTTCGACAAGGTGCCCGACGAGATCGAGGACTACATCGCGGCCGCCAGCGCCGAGCCAGCCATGGAGGAGTCGGCCATCTTCTACTCGGTGGTCGACATCCTGTCTGAGGGTGACTACGACTACTACGTGTACGACCTCGTCCCGCTGGGCCACGCGCTGTACTACCTGTCCATGGCCAAGGTCTACGACGAGTGGATCGGGAAGATCACCCACCTGCGCGAGGAGATGCGCGAGTACGAGGAGGTCGCGGCGCGCATGCGCCGCCAGAAGGAGATGGCCGAGGACGAGATCCTGGCCGAGCTGCAGTACATCCGCCAGCGGATCAACGCGGCCAGCCGGATCCTCACCGACCGGGAGCGGACCGCCTTCTTCTTCGTGGTCATCCCCGAGCAGATGATCCTGCTCGACACGGCCAAGGCGGCCGGCATGTTCGCCCGCTTCGACGTCCCGATCGCCGGCTACATCGTGAACCGGGTGCTTCCCGAATCGCTGCGCGAACAATCGATCCCCGCCTACCTGCGCAACCGCATGGAGATGCAACGCGGCCAGCTGGACGAGATCGACCGCAGCTTCGGCCGCAGCGTGCTGGCGCGCGTGCCAGAGCTGGAGCGGGACGTGACCGGGCTGGAGATGATCGAGCGGGTCGCCGACCTGATGTATGGCAACGGGAGGGCCTAGACCGATGACCGCCGCTCCGACCCTGGTCGACGGCCAGCCCCTGGTGAAGACCTCCATGGAGGGATTCAGCGCCGCGCATCCCGGCCTGCGCTACATCTTCTTCGGCGGCAAGGGTGGGGTGGGCAAGACGGTGATGGCCGGCATCACGGCCATCCAGCTGGCCCAATCGGGCAAGCGCGTGCTGCTGGCCAGCACCAATCCCGTCCACAGCCTGGCGAGCTGCCTTGGCCAGGACTGCTTCGGGAAGCCCACGCCGGTCAAGGACGTGCCGAACCTGGACGCACTGGAGATCGACACGCGGGACGCGATCGACCGCTCCAAGCGCGAGATCCGCGAAAAGATCCAGTGGTTCCTGAAGTTCGCCGAGATCAGCACCAAGGCCGATGAGTTCGTCGAGGCGGCCACCACCAATCCCGCCTTCGAGGAGTCAGCCATGTTCGAGAACATGGTCGACCTCATGTTCCGTGACGAGTACGAGACCTACGTCTTCGACACCGCCCCCACCGCCAACGCCAGGCGCCTGCTCGGGATGAGCAAGGTCTACGGCCTGTGGGTCGAGAAGATGGTCAAGAGCCGCGAGGAGGCGCAGACGCTGCGCGAGGCCCTGTCCTTCACCAAGAAGAAGGAGGAGGACCCGCTGATGCTCTACCTGGTCGACTTCCGCAAGCGGATCGAGCACGCCCGCGAGCTGCTCACCGATCCGGAGAAGACGGCCTTCTTCTTCGTCACGCTCCCCGAAGCCCTGCCGATCGCCGTCATCCGCCGCTTCATCGACTGGTTCACCGACTTCGGGATCCCGGTCGGCGGCGTGGTGGTCAACATGGTCATCGACCCGGCCGAGGCGGCCGAGGGTGGTGAGTTCGTGCGCAACCGAGTCGCCATGCAGGCGGATTACCTGCGCGAGATCCGCGACACCTTCGACGGCCAGGTGCGGGCGGTGGTCCCGCTCTTCGACTCCGACATTCGCGGCGTGCCGATGCTCAGCAAGGCGGCGGAACGCCTCTTTTCGGATCCCGCGTCGGCCAGTTAGCGCAGCTGCGGAAAGAC
>JBKOZM010000150.1:0-3615 GCA_046725855.1 Chloroflexota bacterium
CTCCAGGAGCGCCATCTCGTCCGAGAAGCGCTTCGGCACGGCTCGATTCAGCTTGCTCAAGATCCGATCGCTGTCCATGAGCATGTAGAGCGACAGGATCAGGATCAGCGCCAGTGAGCCGAGCGTGGAGAGCGTGGCGCCAGCGATCTCCTCGGCCTGGTCGAAGATGGCGCCAGCCAGGTTCCCGATCTGGCCACGTGCGGTCTCGAATAGACCAACCAGGTCGATTTGGAGGCGGTCCAGGCCAAGTGCGGTTTGATAGCCCTGAAGCGTGGTTGTGATGTCCTCTGCGGTCCCCCCGGGTGCAGAGAACTCGCCAGTGATGTCCGACACCTGTTGCGAGATCGCCGCCCCTGCAGAGAAGAGGACGAATCCGAGCACGACCAGGGCGAGAAGGTAGGCGACGAACACCGCGATTGGGCGGTTGATGGGCAGGTGCTCGTCGAGGTAGCGAGCGACCGGCGAGATCACGAAGGCGAGCAGCCAGGCCAGGAACACCACGAGGATGATCTGGCTGAAGCCACCCAGGAAGTCGACCGCCATCTGGATCAGGAGGACGCCGAAATAGGCGGAGCCCAGGATCAGGAAGGCGAGCAGCCAGCGCCGTTCGCGGGGACCGATGACCTCGGCGACACCCCGGCCGGTCATCGTTCGCGCGCGCGCCGGCGAGGCCCGACGCCCACCGCGGCGTATACCTCGGCCATGGTCGCCTCCAGCAGGGGGCGTACCTTGGCGGCACCGGCGGCCAGCGTCGCCTCGGCGACATCTGGATCGGCGGCCAGTCGTTGCCGCTTCTCGCGCATCGGGCGGAAGAACTCGATGATCCGCTCGGCGAGCAGCTGCTTCGTCTCGACGCAGCCGGTTCGGGCGGTGCGCTCGCCCTCCTGGATCTCGAGGAAGTCCGGGCTGAAGAAGCGATGGAGGTTGCCGCAGACGTTGCAGACCTCCGGGCGACCGGGGTCGGTGCGCTTGATGCGCTGCGGGTCGGTGACCATGCCCATCACGATCTTCCGGATGGCATCAGGCTCGGCGAAGATCGGGATCGTATTGCCGGCGCTCTTGCTCATCTTCCGTTGCCCATCGGTCCCCAGCACCACCGGCGCGTCGGTGAAGACCGGCTGCGGCTCGGGGAAGATCGGTCCATAGCGGCGGTTGAACGCGCGCACGATCTCGCGCGACAGCTCGAGGTGCGCCGCCTGGTCCTTGCCGACCGGCACACGGGAAGCCTTGTAGATGACGATGTCGGCCGCCTGGAGCACGGGATAGTCGAGCAGGCCCAGGCTGTTCTCGACGCCCTCCTCGCGCTTTTCCTTGTATGTCGGCGTGCGCTCGACCCAGCTGACCGGCACGACCGTGTTGAAGATCCAGGCCAGCTCCGCATGCTCCGGGAAGTCCGACTGCCGGATCAGGGCGCAGCGCTCCGGGTCGAGGCCGACGGCCAGCAGGTCGAGGACCATCTCGTGCGTCAGCCGCCGCAGCTCCTCGCCATCGTGAACGGTCGTCAGGGCGTGGAGGTCGACGATGCCGTAGATGGCGTCGTACTCGTCCTGCAGCTTGACGTAGTTGACCTGCGCGCCGAGGTCGTTGCCTAAGTGCGACGCGCCCGAGGGCTGGATGCCCGAGAAGACGCGCTCCCTGGTGGTCGGCGGCGGGGCGGCGGTGGAGGGGGCGGCCTGGCTCATCGGATGGCGAGTGTAACCCTTCGGCCGCGGCGTCCGGCTGGACCGATGGGGCGATAATGCCCCGATGACCGACCCCGCTGCCTGGTCTCGCGCCGCCGATCCCGCTCGTCGGCTGGGGCGCCGGGTGGAGTTCCACGCCGAGATCGGCTCGACCAATGACCGCGCCCGCGCGGCCCTGCGTGAGCCGGAGGGCAATGGCCTAGCGGTGGTGGCCGACCTGCAGACCGCTGGTCGTGGTCGGCGCGGCCGGGCCTGGGTGTCACCAGCCGGCGTCAACCTGGCCGTCAGCGTGGGTCTGCGCCCGAGGCTCGAGCCGCCACAGGCCGGCCTGCTGGGCATCGCCGCGGCGCTGGCCGTTCGCGAGGCGTGCGCCACCGCCTCACCCGAAGCCGCGCTATTTATCCGCTGGCCGAACGACGTCGTGACCGCGGATGGCGACAAGGTCGCCGGCCTGCTGGTCGAAACCGCGGTCGAGGACGGCCGGCTGGTCGAAGCGGTGCTCGGGATCGGCATCAACGTCAACTGGCGACGAGCCGAGATGCCGGCCGAGATCCGAGCGCGGGCCACCTCGCTGGCCGCGCTTGCCGGCCGCGAGCTCGACCGCGTCGCCCTCGTGGGCGAGCTGCTCGAGGCGTTGGACGCCGAGCTGACGGCGCTGGAGGGCGGAGCGTCGCCGGTCGGTCGCTTCCGCGCCGTATCGGCCCTGGACGGCAGACTGGTCGGGGTGGAGCTTGGCGAGCAGGTGCTGGAGGGCACCGCGGCCGGGATTGCAGACGACGGCGCACTCCTGCTGGACACGCCGGTCGGACGCGTGTCGCTGACCATCGGCGAAGTCGTCTCCGTGCGCGATGCGGAGCCGGTGGAGGTCTCGGCGTGAGCGGGCCGCAGCCGGTCCGCGCGCCATCGGTCCGTGCGGAACCCGACCCCGACCTGGCTGACGTGGTCGCCGCCCAAGAGGATCGCGCCGCATTCGCAACCCTCTACCGGCGCTACCTGGACCGCGTCTACGCCTACGCGTTCTACCAGCTGGGCGACCACCACGACGCTGAGGACGCCACCGAGCGCACGTTCCTGGCCGCCATGCGCGCCCTGCCCGCATTTCGTGACGAGGGCGCCACCTTCCGGGCCTGGCTCTTCCGGATCGCCCACAACACGGTCGCCAACGCGCACCGTATGCGAGCGCGTCGCCATGCCGACCCGCTGCCCGAGCCCTTCGACCGGGCGGCTCCCGACGCGGATCCCGCCGGCCTGGTTGCGCGGGCCGATGAGCTGCGCACGGTCCTGCGGGCCGTCACCGGCCTCCCAGAGGACCGGCGTCAGGTCATCCTGCTGCGCTTCGTGGACGGCCTCTCGTCGAGCGAGATCGGGCAGGTGCTCGACCGCTCACCGGGTGCGGTCCGTGTGCTGCTGCACCGCGCCCTGCGCGACCTGGCCAACCGACTGCCCCATTAATTCGGACGCGCCGTCTGGCGCGCACAGAGCGCCGGTGGCGACACTCCCCGAGTGCGGCCTGTAACGATCCTGGCCCCGCGGTGTTAGCACAGGCATGAGAAGGCCCACCACCGCCCAGCGCCTGGATGAGGCGATCGACCGCATCCTGGCCGGCGATCGACCGACGGTCGAGGCCGACCTGCGCCCGCTCGTCGACGCCGCCAGCTGGGTGAGCTCTGCCCTGGCGCCGCTGCCCGCCGGTCAGCGCTTTGAGGAACGGCTGGCAGGGCGTCTGGCGGCGTCGAGCGCGTTGGCCCGCGCGGCCGAGGCCGTCGGCGCGCTCGCGCGTCGCGAGCTCCGCCACCCCGGCCGCCTGATCGCGGCGGGCGCGGTGTCGTCCGCGGCCGTAGGCGTGACGGTCACCGCCCTGGCGGTGTGGCGGACGAGCCGGCGGCATGGGGCCGCCGGGCATGGCGCGGCGCACCGGTAGGCCGAGCGATGC
>JBKOZM010000151.1:0-9340 GCA_046725855.1 Chloroflexota bacterium
TGCAGAGGGTGCCACGCCTCGGCCGTTCTCGTCGGGCTGCACCGCCGGTGGGCCGGGGGGTGCCGCCGGCTGGAAGCCGGCCTGGCCGGACTCGAACAGGATCCGCCACTCGCGATCGACCGATGCCGGGTCGCGCCGATACTGCTCGTACAGCTCAGCCACGTAGCCGGCGTTGACGCTGTCGAGCGCCCGCTCGATCCGCGATTCCTCGGTTGGCTCGTGGGGCGGCATCTCTCCCTAAGGATAGGGCCGCGCGTGGCGCGGTTCATCGTGCGCAGCCTCGCGTCGACGCGCCCGATAGGCACGCGACTTCATGAGGCTGCCGCAGCCCGACATGCTGCACCAGGTCCCGGACCGGTTGCGCGACTGGTCGAAGAAGAGCCAGCGGCAGTCGCCGCGGCGGCAGGACTTGACGCGTGCCCACGACCCGTCGGCCATCGAACGAGCCAGGGTGCCGAGGAGGCCGGCCAGGAAGCCGTCGACGCCACGGCTGGACGGGCGGAGGTGCCAGTCGTCAGGCTCGACGCGCACCACCACGGGCAGGTTGGCTGCCGCTCGGTTCAGCTCGTCGATGCGCTCCTTGTTGACGGGCTCACCGTTGTTGGCGCCGCCGAGTTCGCGCAGCCCCTCCCGGATGGCGATCGCGCGCTGATGCGCCTCAGCCTCCACCCGGCCGCTTGGGAGCAGCTTCCGGGCTGCCAACCACGCGCCCAGCAGCTCCGGCGTGCCGACCTCGTCCTCTCCGGCCTCGACGTTCTTGGTGTTGACGAACTTGCGGAGGAGGTTCAGCTCGTCGCTCGGAAGGATCTCGCTACGGGGTTCCATGACCCGTCAATCATATCGGTCACCGGTCAGAGCGCTTGACAGGTGATGCTGACGGTCAGTCGGCCCCCTTCGACCCTTCGGCCCCGGCGTCCGTCGCCTCACCGCCGAGCTCGCGGCGCGACGTGAACCCGCGCAGCAGCACCAGGACGCCCAGCACGGTGACCACCGCCGGCAGCACCCAGCCGGGGACCGGCCATGGCTCACCGCTGATGCCGATGATCCCCTCGAAGAAGATGAACCCCACCGCAAAGAGGCCCAGCGCCGCCAGCACCTGCCAGAAGCCGTCGCGGGCCATCTTCGCGTTGCCGCTGCGAGTGCCGTACAGGAGCATCCCCAGCCCGCTCCCGCCTGGCCCGACCAGGGCCCAGGCATAGGCCCAGCTCTCCCAGTTGTCGGTCGCGTTCTGATAGAGGAGCACCCCGCCCACGATGGTGACGATGCTCCCCGCGACCGCCAGCCCGGATCCGTTGCGCTGGGTCAGCCCAAACGCCAACAGGGCCAACCCTGGCGCGATGACGTAGAACGGCCAGGCGGCGTCGCCCCAATCGACGTTCAGCTGCTCGCTGGCGAAGAAGACGATCCCCGCCACGATCAGGATCGCGCCCAGCACCGCGGTCCCCGGGCTGCCCCGCTTCGGCCGGCTCGGGACCTCGGCGGCGGCCGGCGCCTCGACTGGCTCCTCCGCGGGCTGCTCGTCGCTCATGCGCCGATGCTACTGCGCCGCGCTCCACCCTGACCAGCGCTCGACCTCGATCACGATCGCCGGACCGATGACCCGGGTCGCGCCGCGGTACTGCGGATATCGGTCCTGTAGGTGGGTTCGCGTGCGTTCCAAGGCAGGGCCCTCAGCGACGATGGAGGCGCGACCGTCGGCCCGGGCCCACCACAGCCGGTCCCAGTCCTCCTGGTAGCCATGCACCAGCAGCGCGCAGCGTGGCTCGGCGCGCAGGTTGGCGACCCGGGCCAGCTCCCCGCCGTGCTTCGGCTTGGTGTCGACCGCCAGATGGATGCGCTCCCCGTCCAGCGCGAAGACCACCGGCACCAGGTGCGGCGCTCTGTTGGGGCCGATGGAGGACAGCACTGCCACCCGTGCATCCTCGAATCGGGCTCTGGCCTCCGGCGGCGTCATGCTCGCCATGAGTCAGGCGAGGACGCGTCGCAGCGTCTCGCCGTCCACGTTCCTGCCCGTCAGCACCGCCGCCACGCGGCGCCTGGCCAGGCCGCCCAGCCGCGCGCGGAGTGCGGCGACGGCGAGGGCGCCGCTGCCCTCGACCACCAGGTGGTGGACGTCGACCAGCCAGCCCATCGCCTCGGCGATCGCTTCCTCGTCGACCAGCACCACCTCGTCGACCAGCTGGCGGCACATGCGCCAGGTGATGCTGTCGCGCTCGATATTGCCGGCCACTCCATCGGCCAGGGTTGGCGCGATCGGCATCGGCTTGGTCGAACCGGACTCCAGGTAGGCGTACATGGGTGGAGAGGCCGCCGGCTGCACGCCGACCAGCCGCAGGCCCGGCCGGATTGCCTTGGCCCACAGGCCGATTCCGGAGATCAGGCCGCCGCCCCCGATCGGCACCACCATGGCATCACAGTCCGGCCAATCATCGAGGATCTCGGCGGCCACGGTGCCCTGTCCGGCGATCACGTCCGGGTCGTTGTAGGGCGCCACGTAGACCGCGATCCCCTCGTCGTCGCGGCGGCGTGCCTCGGCCTCGGCGTCGTCCGAGTCGCGCCCGAAGACCTCCACCGTACACAGGTCCGTCTCGAGCGCGCGCAGGCGCTCGAGCTTTCCAGGCGAGACCGATGCGCCGACCAGCACCGTCAGCCGCATGCCGTGCCGTGCGGCGGCTGTGGCGACGGCGATGCCATGGTTGCCGGATGACGCGGTGACCAGCGCTGCGTCGGGCCGCTCGGCGGCAATCAATGCGACCTTGTTGTGCGCCCCTCGCGTCTTGAACGCTCCGGTCGGCTGGAGGAGCTCCAGTTTGAGGCGGACCTCAGCCGCGCCGCTCTCGGCCGCGAGATCTGGAGAAGCCTCGAGCGGGGTGTGCAGCGCGATGCCGCGCAGGCGCTGGCGCGCGGCGACGACATCGGCGAGGAGGGGATAGCGAGGCATCTCGCTCGTGAGCGTAGGGGCCTCGTCAACGCTCGTTCATCCGCCAGTTCTGGCCGGCAATTTCCGCAAATGCGCACCTGTAGACCGTTAGCGGATGAGAAAGCCATCTCGAGCCGGAGCCAGCGGCATCCGCAGCCTCGATTCGTGCTCAGGATCGCGTCGCGCGAGCACGGCGGCCTCCTGGAAAGCCGCAAACGGTCCCCACGCGATCATTTGAGAAATCCGGGCATCTGGCGATGCCCGCGAGGCAGGCTAGGCGGCGTCCAGGGTGGGGTTCGGTCGCGGGCCGCGGTGGGGCGGGTCCGTAATGGCGTGCAGCCGGCGGGCGATGCGCATGAGCGAGCCGAGGCGGTCCTCGACCCGGGCGCGCTCGACGGGCGTGGCCCAGTGGCGCAGGGTGTAGTCGATCTCGTGCTTGTGGCGCGTGGCTGTCGTGAACAGCTCCTCGACCTTCAGCCGCAGCTCCTCGTCATGCGCCGGAACCATGGCCTGGCGACGGCACTCCAGCACGTCGAGGTAGTAGGAGGTGGCGAGGCGATCGAGGTCGCGCTGGGCATCGTGCTGCCAGGGCTCGGGCGGGCCGCCGAAGCCGTACTTGCGCCATTCGCGGGGTTGCACGCCTTGCGTCATGTCGCGAACGCTACTGAGGCGAGACCGGCTCGGCCACGGGCCGTCCGGGCTATCGGTTCGTGTACCAATGGCGGGCAGCCCAGGCACCGGTCGGGTCAGTGCGAGGCCGCACCAGCCTGGCCACGCTGACCGAGCCGAAAGGGTCGGTTTGTTAGAATTCGCGGGCGCACTGGGGTGTGGCCAAGCGGTAAGGCGCCTGACTCTGGATCAGGAGATCGAAGGTTCGAATCCTTCCGCCCCAGCCAGTTCCGCTCCTCGGAACCAGCTAGCCACCCTTCGCGCGCCGGCGCGCGAGCACGAGGGCCAGGTACACGGCCGCGACGAGTCCTCCGAGTGGGATCAAGAGCAGGATGAGGAAGCCAGTCACGCGCTCTCCTTCAGAATGATCGGGCGCTGAGCAGACCGAGCACCGGCATGACGGCCAGCACGACGACGATGCCGGTGGCGATGACCTTATGTCGAGTCTCCCATTGAGTCGAGAGCCACACGAATACCAGCCCGATGAGCGGGCCGATGACGGGCAGCAGGACCGCTCCGACGGTAAGAAGGAGCAGCGCGGCGATCTCGACACCCCCAAACGCCGCTGAACGCGACGGCGAACCCGCCGCTCGAGGTGGCCACGATCTGGCTTCCGCTCCAGGCGGCTCGAGCTCGGCAGCGACGATCTCCTCTGGCGCCCCAAGTCGGTCGAGCACGTTGCGCACGGTGACCTCGTCGCGGCGGCCCGCCTCTGCCAATGCCGTTTCGATGTGCTGGCGGACCTCGCCGGCCAGCTCCACGCGCCGATCAGCTGCCAGCGGCCAAGCCGCGGCCTCCAGGCGGCCGAGGTAGTCGCGCACGATGGCGTCAGCTTCCACGAGCATGTCCTCTCTCCCTGGCTCGGAGTAACGCGTCGACCGCGTCGCGGAACCGGGCCCACTCGCCGATGAACGCGTCCAGCGCTCGCCGGCCTTCGTCGGTGATTCGGTAGTAGCGCCGCGGGGGCCCGGCATCGGACTCGCGCCAAGTCGTCGTCACGAGCCGATCCCGCCGGAGTCGCGACAAGAGGGGATAGATCGTCCCTTCGCTGGTCACGAGGTCGCCGGCATCCGACAGGACGCGGACGATGTCGAACGCGTAGGACTCCTCCTCCCGGACCACTGCGAGGACGCAGTGCTCCAGCACCCCACGGCGAAGCTCGGTGAGCGGGTTACGTGCCTCGCCCGGTACCATGTGACGCATGGTACCTCGGGCGGTGCATTAGCGTCAAGGACTGGCTCGATGACCCGGACACGGCGACGCCGTGCCGGACAGGTCGGCACGGCGCCTCCTTACGATCGGAGCGGCTCTACCGGCTCATCGCTCCGGCAAAGGCCTTCTCCGGGATCGTCCACTCGACCAGATGGTCCGACAGGACGCGACGAGCGTCGTCGATCTTGTCGACACCGATCGCGATGGTCGCCTTGTGATCGGTCCCATAGTCAACCGGGGCGAACAATTCGATGTTCACGCCCGCGTCGCCAAGCTGCTTGGCGGCCCAGGCCACCTGACCAGGCTTGTCCTCCAGCCAGATGGTGACGATCGGAACCTCGTGATAGGTGTATCCGTTCGCGTCGAGCGCGCTGCGGATACCCTGCTCGTCGCCCGACAGGAACGCCGTGGCGCCCTTGGTGCCAAAGCTCAGGCAGAACGTCTCGACGTTGATCCCGCGCGAGGCGATTGTCTCCGCCACTCGGGCAAGCTCGCCCGGGCGGTTGGTACCTTCAACGATGTAGCACTGCATGGGATGTCCTCCTGCAGCACCCCAGCAATTGGCCCCTGCCAGAGCCATTGGGGTGGCTGCCGCGGACGGATCTGCTCGGCAGCGGATCGGACGCTGATGGGCGGCCGCTGCTTTGGCCGCGCCCGAGGTCCGTCCGGTCGCCTTCCATGGTGCAACTCTGCCCCGCAGATGTCCAATCGGAAGGCCTGCCGAGCGTGGATCGGGCCGATTCGCGCGGCACCCACGCTCGGTACACTCTGGGCATGACTGACGAGCAGCCGCAGCTTGACGCGCGGATCGTCGAGCTCACCCCTCAGCCGACCGTGGCCGTGCGCGTCCAGCTACCGATGAGCGACATCGACCTGGGTGCGCTGTTCGAGGAGCATCTGCCCAACATCGCTGACACGCTGGCCAACCTGGGCGGCATGTCCGCGGGGGCGGCCTATGGCCGCTACCACGAGTGGGGTGAGCACAATGCCGACGTCGAGATCGGCATACCGGTCGTCGCCCCGGTCGCCAACCTGCGCGCGCTCGCTGAGTGCCAGCCTGGCGAGATCTGCTCGTCCGAGCTGCCTGGCGGTTCCGCTGCGGTTGCGGTCCACCTGGGGCCGTATGACAAGCTGGAAGGCACGTATCGGCGCCTGCACGACTGGATTCACGAGCAGGGACACGAGGAGGGGCCGGGTCCCTGGGAGTCGTACATCGACGACCCGGCGGAGGTGGACGACCCCTCCGAGCTGCGGACCGAGGTCGTCTGGCCGCTGGGCTGAGCCCGATGGGTGCCAAGCTCGCGGTCTACCTGGAGATCGGCAAGAAGCGGACGTTCGCCGGGGCGGTCGACTGGCCCGGCTGGTGCCGGAGCGGGCGGAGCGAGGCGGAGGCGCTCGACGCGCTGATCGCCTATGGGCCTCGCTACGCGGCGGTCCTCGGGCGTTCCCGGCCGGTCTTCCGGGCTCCCCAGGACGTCACCGCACTCCGGGTGGTCGAGCGTTTGACCGGCGACGCCGGCACCGATTTCGGCGTGCCGAGCCGAGCGCTGAGCGCCGACGACCGGTCGCTCAGCAGGCGTGAAGCAGACCGATTCCGACGGCTGCTGACAAGATGCTGGTCCACCTTCGATGCCGCCGCCCAGGCCGCGAGGGGGGTGCAGCTGCGCAAGGGACCCCGCGGCGGAGGCCGCGACCTGGACAAGATCGTGTCCCACGTGATGGAGGCGGACGAGGCGTACGTGAGGCAGCTCGGATCCAGGACGCCACGAAGATCGGGCGACGCTGCGGAGGACGTGCGGCGTTTGCGCGCCGCCGCACAGGCCAGTTTCAGCGCTCGAGCCGACGGTCGTTTGCCGGCCGACCCGAACAATGTGAGGAAGCCGTGGTCTCCCCGATATTTCGTGCGTCGCGCCGCCTGGCACCTGCTCGACCACGCGTGGGAGATCGAGGACCGGGCATGAATCCTGCAGCCGGCGGTCGCTGGGAGGCTTCGCCGTGCCGTGACCGAAAGGGGACACCGGGTGCTGGTCATCGAGGATGACCCCGCCCTGCGTGAAATCTACGCCGGCTCGCTCTCCGAGCGTGGCCACACCGTGCGCACGGCCGCGAACGGGGCGGACGCTCTCCAGCGCCTCTCGGACGAGTGGACGCCGTGCGTGATCTTCCTCGATCTGCGCATGCCCGGCATGGATGGCTGGGAATTCGCCCAGCGCATCCGATCGGACGAGCGATGGAAGGAGCTCCCGATCGTGGTGGTAGCCGCGCATTTCCGGATCGATCAGGAGGCGCGCGAGATCGGCGCGGCGGCCTGGCTCCAGAAGCCATTCGACCTGAGCCGGCTCGAAGAGCAGATCGACGCGTACTGCGTTGATAACAGGAGCGAGGCCCAGCTCTGATGGCGGATCCCGGGTTGGCTGGTCTGCCTCGCTGGCGCCGGAAGTGGCGGTCGAGCTCGGCTCTCGTCGCCTAGCAAATCGAGTTACTGCTAAGCAGCATCCCGGGCGCTGACGCGCTGCCACGTCATAGATTTGCACAGGATTGGAGCGGCCACCTGTCGCTTGCCAGTAACCTGGTTGCTATCCGGCAGGAGTACCGGCCGTGGGAGCTCAGCCGCCAATTCCCCACAGGTCGCCGACCGTGAAGCCTTCGGGGAAGGGGTCCTCCTCGTCGACGACGTATCCCGCCCGACCCGTGACCCAGGCCGACCCGGTCAGCTGCGGGACCACGGCCGCGTAGGGGCCGACCGTCGTCTCTCGCAGCAGCCGCCCGGTCCAGGTCGTGCCCAGGATGCCTTCGTGGACGAAGTCCTGGCCGATGCCGAGCTTGCCGCGCGCGTGGAGGACCGCCATCCGGGCGCAGGTGCCGGTGCCGCACGGCGATCGGTCCAGGACGCCGGTGAACGACTCCGGCCGGGACCAGTCCAGCACGCCGGAGCTGACCACCACCGTGTTCTTGCCATCCGCGCCCGCCGCGGTGGGCGGAGCGGTGAGCTCGATGATGCTGATGCCGGCCAGCTCCGGATGCTCGGGATGCGCCACCGGGATCTGCTCGCGCGCGGCGGCCTTGACCATCTCGCCCAGGCGCACGATCTCGCGACCCTCGTCAGGGGTGAGGGCCAGGCCCAGGGCGGCGGCATCGGTCAGCACGTAGAACATCCCGCCCCAGGCGACGTCTACCTTCAACGTCCCGATCTGCGGCACCTCGACCGGCGAGTTCAGCTCGACCACGAAGGCCGGCACGTTCTGGAAGGTGATAGAGCGCGCCCGCCCATCGCGCACCTCGGCGCGGACGCGGATCAGTCCGGCGGGCGCCTCCAGGGTGAGCTCGGTGATCGGCTCGGCCGCCGAAACCAGGCCCTCCTCGATGAGCACGGTGGCGGTGCAGATCGTGTTCGAGCCGGACATGGCCGGGTATTCGGCCTGCTCCATGATCACGAAGCCGGCATCGGCCTTGGGGTCAGTGGGAGGCAGGATCACGTTGCAGCAGGTGGCGGGGTAGCCGCGGGGCTCGCGGAGCATCAGCCTCCGGAGGTTGTCACCGTGCTGGGCCAGGTGATCACGCTTCTCGAGCATGGTGGCGCCCGGCACGTCGTGCACCCCTCCGACGATCACGCGACCCGGCTCACCCCCGGCATGGGCGTCGACCGCCCTGATGACCCGATCCAGCCTCACGCCGGAGATGGTGCCACGCGAGCGCACATCGAGGACATCGCGCATAGTGAGGACCTCGTGGCCGCCCTCCTTCACACCCGCTCGACCGATCCGGAGCTGCTCGACGGTGAGCGCCTGGATCCGGCCGAGCTGCGCACGAACCTGCGCGAGATGGCGATGCTCAACCGCCTGCCCGGTGGGATGGGCGACAGCGTGCGTGCCGTGGCACGTCTGCTCGACGGCCAGGCCGATGCGACCGTGCTGGACATCGGGACCGGTGCCGGTGACTTTGCGCGCCGCATGCTTCGCGCCCGGGCTGCGCGGGTGATCGCGGCCGACGTCCGGCCGGAGATCCTGGCCATCGTTCGCCGTAACCTCGCCGATACGAATGGCGTGACCCTCCTGCAGGCCGATGTGCTGGCGCTTCCGCTCGCCGACGGCGAGGTGGACGTGGCGCATGCCTCGATGCTGCTGCATCACCTTGATCCCGCGGACGTCGTGCTGGCGCTGCGTGAGATGCGACGCGTGGCGCGCCGTGGCGTGGTCGTCAACGACCTGCGGCGCGGGCCGCTCGCCTTCGCCATGACCGCGGCCGCGGTGCTGGGGCTGTCGCGCGGGGCGTACACCCGCCACGATGGCGTGCTCTCTGCGCGCCGCGCCTACACCCTCGCCGAGCTCGATGCCCTGGCTGCCACGGCCGGTTTGCAGCCCGCCTGGCGGACGTGGTCGCGCTGGCCACGTGTGACCACCATCTACCAATGACCGACGCGCCCCTCGACTGCGACGTGCTGATCGTCGGCGCCGGGCCGGCGGGCTCCGCCCTGGCCGCGGCGCTGGCCGGAGACGGGCGCGACGTCCTGCTGGTGGAGTCGCGGAGCCATCCACGGCC
>JBKOZM010000152.1:0-2049 GCA_046725855.1 Chloroflexota bacterium
CGTGGACCAGCGCACCGCACCGGAGCGCGCGTCGAGCACCGACGTGCCGAGCGCGCTGTGCAGCAGCACGTACGCGCCGGCCGCGACGAGGCTCGCGCCGCCGTCATGGACGACGCTGCCGGAGCTGGGATCGCGCTCGAGTGGGGTGGTAGCGCTCCACAGCCGGCGTAGCGGGCTCATCGCCCAGGCCGAGATCACCCGCTCGTCGCCGCCGGTGTCCATGGTGTAGAGCCGGCCGTCCACGATCCGGTAGGACGTGTCCGGCCCGGTGAGCGCCACCGCCCCGACCCGCCGCCAGATTGTGGACCCGTCGGTCGCGGCTCCGCCCACGGCGAGGACAAGGAGCGCGGCGCTGAGGAGGCCGACGTACCGGTAGTAGCGGGCGGGCGGACGGCCGGCGACGGCCGGCGGTAGCGCATCAAGATCGAGCTCGATCAGCGCCACGCTCACCCTCTCGGCCGGTACGCCCACACCTTCAACTCGCCCGACGTGATTCGGCAGATCAGCCGATCGGGGACCGCTTGGCATTCGCCGGTGCCCGGCGGCAGGTCGGCGAGCGGGCGAGGTTGCGCATCGCCGGGTCCGGCGACGGCGACCATGGTACGTGCTCCCGCGTCGACGACCCGGGTCACCAGAACGTGGTCGCCGCCCCCTTGGCCGTTCAGCGGGCGCCAGCCGCGCAGGTTGACCAGGACGCGACCGGTCGCAGGGTCGACGAGCCCGATCGGGTCGCTGACTCCGGCCGGCGACGCGTACGCCAGCAGCAGGTTGCCCCGCTGCTCCACGTAGCGCCAGCCGGGGCGGTACCAGCGCTGCGCGCCGTTGGCCGGGTCGACCGCGCGGACGCCGTTCAGGCCGGCGAGGCAGGTGAGCCGCCCGCAGGGCTGCGCCTCGGACGCACCGCCGGCCGGCCGTATCCACCTGCGCCGCAGCGTGACCGGGTCGAACGCGGAGACCTGCGGCCCCCACGCGCCGGGGTGACGCAGCACGATCAGGCCGCCCGAGACATTGGGGTTGCCCGGGCTGTAGTCGGCAGGCGGCAGCGGCGCAGTGGCGAGGAGCTTCCCGGTCGCGAGGTCGTGCACCGCGAGCGTGCGGTTGTCGTGGACGAGCAGCATCCGCGGCGGCTCCCCGGCCGGCCCGGGCACGCCCATCAGCACCGCGGTCGAGGGCACCTCGACCCGCCACTTGGTCGCCCCGGTCCACGGATCGACGGACTCGACCGGTCCCTGGATGCGGCGGCCGGTGCCGGAGAGGCTGCGCACGCCGGCGACCGCGAGCAGCGCCGGCGAGCCGGTGATGGTCACGACACTGCCCGTGCGCCGCCACCGCGCGACGCCGTCGCTTTCCGAGATGGCCGTGGTGCTCGGCTGCTCGGACACGGTGACCCACGGCCGGAGGAGCACGACGCCGCTGCTGGTGCGCAGCCGGTACGTGGGCGTGACGGTCCCGGCCTGCCAGCGCAGCTCGCCGGTCGCCAGGTCATAGGAGCTCAGCGTGCCCAGCGACTGGGCCACCAACTGGCCATGGTCGGTGACCGCGTACGTGTCGGCCGGGCTCACACGCAGGCTGATGAGTTGGGACAGCGGCGGGGGCGCGGGTGCCGCGGAAGCCGCGGACGAGATCAGCACGAGGAGCGCGACCATCAGGGGACCGAACCAGCTCGGGACGGTCGACCGCGTCGGGGACGCGTAGGTCTCGGGCTCGCCGCGATCGAGGCCGAGGTCGATGATCACCGGACCGCCCATGGTCTCCGTGGCCATGCCCCAAAGATAACGGCATGGTAACGAAAGGGCTCGTCGATCTTAGGCCAAGGGCTGATGTTCCGCCGGTGCGCGCGCGTCCAGTCGCGACAGCCATTCGGTGACCTCGCGGGCGATGTCCTGCGCGGTCAAGCCGAGCCCGGCTAGGATCTCGGCGCGGCTGCCGTGCGCGTGGAAGGCCCTGGGCACGCCGAAGTCACGCAGCGGCACCTCGACATCGGCGTCGCGGAGCATGCTGGCAACCGCGTCCCCGACACCGCCGGTCCGGACCCCGTCCTCCAGCGTC
>JBKOZM010000153.1:0-3579 GCA_046725855.1 Chloroflexota bacterium
GGCCCTTCCCGCCGCGGAGCTGGAGGCGCATGTGCAGGCGGGGACCCTCCGTAATCTGCCGGGCGTTGGGGAGGTGCTCGAGCGCACGATCGTCGAGTCGTTGCGCGGTGAGGAACCGGTCTATCTGCGCCGCCTCGAGGCGACCGGCGGCCGGGTGGTGGCGGAGCTCGGCGCGGAGCTGTGCGGGGCGCTGCGGGGCGACTGCCACGTCCACTCGGACTGGTCGGATGGCGGCTCGCCGATGCGCGAGATGGCCGAGTCGGCGCGCGAGCTGGGCCACGCCTACATCGCGCTCACCGACCACTCGCCCAGCCTCACCGTCGCGAACGGGCTGACCGCCGAGCGGTTGGAGCGTCAGCTGGCCGAGGTGGCCGAGCTCAACGAGGAGCTGGCACCCTTCCGCATTCTGACCGGCATCGAGGTGGACATCCTGGCCGATGGCTCCCTCGACCAGGATCCGGAGCTGCTCTCCCGGCTCGACCTGGTGGTGGGCAGCGTGCACTCCGAGCTGCGCATGGCCGAGCGCCTCATGACCCGACGCATGGTTACCGCGCTGGCCGATCCACACCTCGACATCCTGGGCCACTGCACCGGCCGCATGGTGACCGGCAGGCGGAACCGCCCGCCGTCGGCCTTCGACGCGGAGATCGTCTTCGCGGCCGCGGCGCGCTTCGACAAGGGGATCGAAGTCAACTCACGCCCTGAACGCCTGGATCCGCCGAAGCGGTTGCTGCGGCTGGCGGTGGAGGCCGGCTGCCGGGTGGCGATCGACTCGGACGCGCATGCGCCCGGACAGCTGGCCTGGCAGCCGTATGGCTGCGACCGGGCCGCGGCATGCGGCGTGCAGGCGGAGATGGTCGTCAACACGCTCGATGCCGACGCGCTCGTGGCGTGGGCTCGCGCCCATGAGGCCTGAGCGTCGCATCGCTCTGCGACAGCCGCACCGGAAGGAGACCCGCCATGTCCGTCGCCAAGGTCACCGAGCTGAGCTGCAACTCCACCGAGTCGTTCGAGGACGCCATCCGTCAGGGGATCGCGCGAGCCACCAAGACGCTTCGCGGCGTGAAGGGCGCCTGGGTCAAAGAGCTTCGCGTGGCGATCGACGACGGCGGCGCGCTCGAGTTCCAGGCCAACATCCTGGTCACCTTCGTCCTGGAGGGCTGACCGATCGACGACGTCCAGATCCGGCCCTGGGCGGAGCAGGATCTGCCCCTGCTCGAGCAGCTGATGGGCGACCCCGAGATGACCCGCTACCTGGGTGGGCCGGAGAGCGCGGACAAGATCACGGATCGCCAGCAGCGGTACCTGAAGATTGCCGACACGGGCACCGGCCGCATGTTCGCCATCGTCATCGGGCCCAGCGGCCGGGGCGTCGGCTCCGTCGGCTACTGGGACAAGGAGTGGCAGGGCCAGTCCGTGTACGAGATCGGCTGGTCCGTCATCCCCGCCTTCCAGGGCGGCGGCATCGCCAGCCGGGCGACCGCGGCGGCCATCGAGCGCGCCCGGGCCGAAGGGAAGCATCGGTTCATGCTCGCCTATCCCGGCGTCGACAACGCGGCGTCGAATGCCATCTGCCGCAAGCTGGGCTTCAGCTTGCTGGGCGCGGAGGATTTCGAGTATCCGCCCGGCCACTTCATGCGCTGCAACGACTGGCGGCTGGACCTGCGGGCCGGCTGATCACCAGGGTGGCGCCAGCGCCTCCATGGCGGCCTGATCGGCGTGCTGCCCCTCCCCGGTGAGCGGGATGAGCGCCACATGGTCGGCTCCAGCCTCCAGCATCGCCCGCAGCCGCGCGCGGATGGCGACGCCATCGCCCCACGCCACCAGGTCGTCGACCAGCCGATCGGCGCCGGGCTTGGCCAGCTCGTCGTCGGCATATCCGCATTCGCGCAGGTTGGCGAGGTAGTTCGGCAGCCCCAGGTAGCGGTCGAGGTACCGATGCGCCGCGCTCCGCGCGGCGGCGGGATCGGCCTCCAGCAGGCAGGCCTGGCTGACGATCAGGCTTGGACGCGGCCGGCCGGCGGCCTCGGCGGCGGCGTCCAGGATCTCGCGAGCGCCCGCGACGTAGCTGGCCGGCACCAGGTAGGGAAAGGCACCGTCCGTACGCGTTGCCGCCAGCTCCAGCATCCGATGGCGGAGTGCGGCGAGGACCAGGGGCGGCGGCCCGTACGGACTCGGCCCGCGGTAGGTGGCCGCTTCGTAGGCGTCCAGGAAGTCGCGCGTCGCGCTCCATGGGCCGACGTAGGCGTGGCCGCGCACCTCGCTCACCGTGTCGCGATGGCTGGCCCCCAGCCCGAGCACCATCCGACCGCCGGAGAGCTCGTGGACGGTCGAGGCGCCACCGCGCATGGCGACCGCGTCGCGCCCGTAGATGACCGCGATGCCGACCCCCAGCCCGATCCGGGAGGTATGGGCGGCCAGGTGGCCGAGCAGCGCGAACGGGTCGCGCCCGGCGGTCTCCTGCGTCCAGAGGAGGTCGTAGCCGCGCGCCTCGGCGGTGCGCGCGAAGGCCAGCAGTCGGTCGGCGTCAAGACGGTCGAAGTTCGACCAGACCCCCGCCGGCCCGATCGCCAGCGGCACGGCTAGCTGCTGGCTGCCAGCCCGATCCGGCCCTCGCTGCGCGTGAAGCGGGCGCGATAGGTCGGATTCGAGACGCGGCTGTTGACCGTCGCCGCGTCGAGGGGCTTGCCCGAGCGCGGCGGGGCGTAGTTCCCGCGCTCGACGATGGCGGTCGCCAGCTCGGCGGCAGTCATGGGCCCACGCTCGGCGATCACGGCGATGATCTCGTCATGCAGCGCCACGCGGGGGCGTCTTGGGCGCTGAGCCGCCGGCGTCTTGCGCGGACGGCCCCGGGGCCGGCGTGCGGGGGCGGGACCGGCCGGGGACGGCTCGCCCGATCCCGCTGCGGGGATGGTGGCCATCACGTCCAGACGCCGGGCCAGCTCGTCGACGCGGGCGGTCAGCTCGGCCAGCGCGGCTGTGGCCGCCGCGGGGGCAGCGGCTCCTCCCGCGCGAGCCGCGTCCAGCCGCTCCTCGACCCAATGCGTGACCAGTTCCCCGGGCCGCACCCCCGCCTCGGCGGCAAGGAGCTTCAGGGCGGCCAGCCGTCGTGGGTCGAGGCGGATCGACATGCCGCCGTCGTCGACGCCACGCGGCACGAAGCCGCCCGGGCGCGGCGGCCGGCCCTGTTGTGGCCCGAACCCGCCCCGGTCACGTGAGCCGCGATCCGGGTACCCGCGATCCGCGAAGCCGCCCGGCCGGGGAGGGGGGCGATCGCCGAAGTCGCCGCGATCGCGGGGCGGCCGATTCGGACGGTCGGGCCGTCCGGGTGGACGACCGCCACCGGAGCGGCGGTCGGGGCGTCGGTCGTAGGACATCGCGCGAACGATAGTCGGTCCGCACCCGCGACGCTAGAACGAGCTGCTGCCGCCACCCCCGCCGGAGCTGCTCCCGCCGCCGAATCCGCCGCCGTCGCTGGACGATGACGGCGGCGACGAGCCCAGGCTGCCGAGCGAGCCGAACATGCCGCCGATGTCCGGCGTGCCGGAGCCCGAGAAGAGCCCGGCCATGCCGTCCGAC
>JBKOZM010000154.1:0-3500 GCA_046725855.1 Chloroflexota bacterium
CTATAGCGGCCGCGAGTATCCGCCTCACCCGAGCACGATAGCCCTCGGTCACTGCGGAAACACCGCGGCGCGTGGCAGCGTGACCCATCCGAGAGGATGGTGAGCGACTGGCGATTCCAGACGTGTCACCTCTAGGGCCGATTCGTTCATTAGTACACGACGAGCTCTAGGACCGGAGCTGTGCGAGCTGGAGCGGCTGGCCCGGACCTCCGATGCCATCACGGACGAGATCGGCGGAGCCACGTACCCGGCCGTGGCGTTCGTGCAATGGCTGGCCGACGAGTACGCGGCCACCGGCCGCCGCCGACGGCGAGAGGGAGACGAGGCGGCATAGCTGGCGTACCCCAATCTGTACCCCTTAGCGCGTGGATTCCGGGGGTACGGCTGGACGCCGCGGGACACTCTGCACGCTCAAACGGCACCCCTCAGCGTGACTGGTCCGAATCTCGATCCAGGACGTGCAGCGCCTCATCGAAGGCTGAGTTGATGGGACGAGCAGACCATCCCTCAGTCGGCTATCGCAACGACCTTCGGGACGCCCGGCTCGTCCCCTCATCTCGAGACCTGCCAGCGAACTCATCCGAGAACTGCCCGGGAGAAGCGAGAACTAGGGGCCGCGCGAGCGCTCACGCACACGCGCGACGAAGCCAAGGACCTCGCTGTGATCGTGGGAATCGTCCTGATAGCCGATCGCTATCACGATTCGGCTGCTCCCATCGATCCATGCCACCTGATCGCGTACTGGATCGCCGCTGCCGTACAGGATGCGCATGCCAACACCACCGCCCGGCACAACGAACGATTCTGAGCTGTAGCGGCATGCGTAGCTGGTTACCGCCTCGTGATAGCTCGCTGCACCGTCAGCGTCCCCGAACGTAAACACGTCCGTCCCAAGCTTCGTCCCGTCGTCACGGATCCACGCGCGCTCATAGGCCAAGACGAATCCGGCCGCCCTGAGCTGCGACAGCGTCTTGGTGTCGTACCTGCTGGCAGCTGCTTCCTCGACCGTCATCGGTCCTTCCCAGACCTGCGTGAACTCGGGGCCGGGCGCGTAGAGCAACAGGTTCGGCAGCGTGCTCGGAGTCGACGATGGATCATCGGCGGCTGCTTTCTGCGCCTTGTCACACACAGGATCTAAGATGCCGGCCCCAAGCCCATCCGTCAGGGCCACCAGCGCGGGACGGATGGTTCCAGCTCCCAACCCCGGCGTCAGGCCGACCACGGCGGCCAGCAGGGGTGTGAGCAGCGCGACGGCAGGCTGTGGCGGTCGGCTGTCATAGAGGTATCGCTGGGCCTCGTCGTGGAACCGGCGCTCGGTGTCACGCGAGGGCGGGACGCCGCGCCCAACATCGCGGGCGTAGTCCGCCATCGCACGCGCCACCCCTGTTGCCGCTGGATCGGAGGCCGACTGCAGGCGCTCGACTGCAGCGCGCCAACCGTCCGGGTCGCCCGCCTCCAGGCGAGCCCGAGCGTCGTCGAGGATCGAGGCGACCTCTGACTTGTCGGCGGCCGGAGGCCGTGGCCCTCCGGTCAGAGCGACCAGCACGTCAGGCGCGAGGTTGTTCACCAGCCAGAGCAGGATGCCGGCGAGCTGCCAGAGGCCGCCTCCAATGACCGGAATCAATGAAAACGCAACGATGGCGCTCAAGGTCAGCGCTCCGGCTGTCACGTGCGCCAGGGTTCGCGCGCCACGCGCTGTGAGCATCGGCGTGAGGCGCGCGACGTGGTACCAGGCCGCGCTCGCGCAAATGAATGGGATCACGAACACATTGGGCGTCATCTCGCCCATCCATCCCACTCTAGCCTGGGGATGTCGTCAATGCTCCAGGAGTACCGAAGCATGGTCGTTCGGCGCGAGGGAACGCTCGCGGGCGACCGCCACCAGCGTTCGACCAGCGCCGATTGAGCCCTTCCGGCGCCACCATATCGGCAGCCACGTTCAAATGGCGTGCGAATGGCGCCATCGGCTCCGATAGAGCACCAGCAGCAATATCCAACCCTCGGACGAGCGCGCCGGCCAGCCTCGGCGGTGGCGGGTTCGGGAGCTGACTGCTATACTCCGGGGCGGTTTCGCGGACCGTAGAGCGGACCAAATCGATACTGAGCTGGGTAGACGTGGGTCGGTTCGCCAGTCCCACGTTTTTGTTTGGAACGGGGCGCGAGGTGCGGACGTGAATCGAGACTTCATCGGAGCTCTGCTCCAGTTGAACGCCGAGAAGGGCGTGCCGCAGGAGATCCTGATCCAGACCCTCGAGCAGGCCATCGAATCGGCCTACCGCCGGAATGCCGAGGCGCCCGAGAACGTCGTCGTGCGCGTCGACCCCGAATCGGGGCAGATCAGCGTGTACCGCGAGTACGAGGTGGTCGCCACCCCCGACGAGGTCGAGGACCCGGAGCTGCAGATGCTCGTCGCCGATGCCCAGAAGATCGATCCGACCACGGGTGTCGGCGCCAAGGTGCGCGTTCCGGAGAACGTGACCCAGGCCCAGCTCGGCCGGATCGCGGCGCAGACCGCGGGACAGGTCTATCGCCAGCGCCTCCGCGAAGCGGAGCGCGACGTCGTGTATTCCCAGTACGCGTCCCGCGAGGGCGAGATCATGACCGGCGTGGTGCACCGCACCACCGACCAGGCGGTCGTGCTCGACATGGGCAAGGGCGTCGAGGCGGTGCTGGCCGTCAGCGAGCAACTGCCCGGCGAGCACTATCGCATCGGGCAGCACCTCAAGGTCTACGTGCTCGAGGTGCGCCGCACGACGCGGGGGCCGGTGCTGGTCGTGAGCCGGACGCACCGTGGCTTCCTGCGGCGGTTGATGGAGATGGAGATTCCCGAGATCTACAACGGCACGGTCGTGATCCGCGGCATCGCCCGCGAGGCGGGCAGCCGCTCGAAAGTGTCGGTCGAGAGCCGCCAGCCGGGCGTCGACGCCAAGGGCGCGGCGGTGGGCCAGCGCGGCGCGCGGATTCAGGCCATCGTCGCCGAGCTGAATGGCGAGAAGGTCGACATCGTGCTGTGGCACGAGGACCCGGCGCAGTATGTGGCCGAGGCGCTGTCGCCGGCCGAGGTCCTGAACGTGCGCATCGACGAGGAGCACAAGATCGCCAACGTGGTCGTGCCCGAGCGGCAGCTGTCGCTGGCCATCGGCAAGGAGGGCCAGAACGCCCGCCTGGCGGCCAAGCTGACCGGCTGGCGGATCGACATCCGCTCCGACGCCGGCGTGGCCACGGCCGCGGCCGCCCACGATGGCAGCGAAGGCGGCGCGGAGACGCGCGAGGAGGCCCCGGCCGATGCCGAAGCGACGACCTGACCACGTCCCGATGCGCACCTGCGCCGTGTGCCGCGAGGTGAAGCCCAAGCGGTCGATGACCCGCGTGGTACATGCCGTCGACGGATCGGTCTCGATCGACCCAACCGGCAAGGCGGCCGGGCGGGGAACCTACGTCTGCGACGACCCCGCCTGCCGCGAGCCGCAGCGCCTGGCCGAGGGCATCGGCCGGGCATT
>JBKOZM010000155.1:0-13998 GCA_046725855.1 Chloroflexota bacterium
TGCTCGGCTTCGTGACGTGGGCCTGGAACTGGGCCAAGCTGCTGGGACGGCAGGCGGCGGACCCGGCTGGCGAAGCCGACTCGAAAGTGCGTCGCAGCTACCTGCTGATCATCGTCGCCGGATCCGTGATCGCCAGCCTCGGCAGCCTGGCCGTCGTCTTGTATCGCATCTTCGGCGGGCTGCTTGGCGTCAGCTCCTCGGCGAGCGCCGTGTCGGAGCTGTCGGCACCGCTCGGCGTGCTCCTGGTGGCTGCCGGCGTGGCGATCTACCACGGGATCGCGCTGCGCCGCGACCTGGCGCTGCGCGCCGGCGTCGAACCTGCCCCGCCGCCCGAGGGCGCGGCGGTGTCCGCCGCGGAGGCACTGGGCGAGGCGCGCCGGGGCGTGGTCCTGAGCGGTCCGCCCGGCAGCGACCTGGATGCCACCCTGACCGCGCTCCGCGCCCAGCTACCGGCCGGCTTCCGGCTGGAGGAGTCCTAGGGCTCCGGGACTCGGCTCGCGATCGAGCGCCCCAGCAGGAGGGGCATCCCCAGCCGCGCGTCATAGCGCGGCCGGAAACGCTCGGCGTTGTACATGGTGGCCACGTCCAGGTGGCGCGTGCCGAGCGCGGGGTCCGGCAGCGGGGCATGGCTGTACTTCCCGTCCTGGATGGCCACCATGCGGCCGGTGACCCCCTCCGCCAGGAGCTCGACCGCCACGTTGGCGAAGGTGGTCGCCACCATCTGGTCGAGCGCGTCCGGATCCCCGCTGCGCAGGTCGTACGTCAGGTCCGAGTGCACCGTCTCGACGCCAGTCAGGCGGTGGAGCTCTTCGGCCAGGACGAACCCGACGTCCGCCTTGCGGCGGTGGCCGTAGGCATCCGGCTCGCCGAACTCTTCGAGGTTGGCACCCGTCCAGACCGCTCCCTCGGAGGCGACCACCAGCGCGTAGCCCGACGGGTTCAATCGACGATCGTCGACGAGCAGGTCGGCCAGGCGCTCGAGCTCGAACGGGGCCTCCGGGATCACGCAGCGGCTGCTGGTCACGTAGGCGGCGTACCAGGCGCTGTAACCGGCATTGCGGCCGAAGATGCGGAAGACGCCGATGCGCTCGTGGCTGCCGAGCGTCGTGCGCTGGCGGTTGATGAGCTCCTTGGCGCGGGTGACGGCGGTGGAGAAGCCGATGCAGTACTCGGTGCCGGCCACATCGTTGTCCATCGTCTTTGGGATGGCGACCAGCGGTACCCCCTCCCCTCCCAGCCGCGTCGCGTAGCTCAGCGTGTCGTCGCCGCCGATCGGCACCAGGTGGCTGAGGCCCAGCCGCTCGATGTTCTCGAGGACCAGGGGCGTGAGGTCGAACCTGCCCTCATCGGTCTCCAGTTCGTCGCGCCTGGCCCCGTCCAGGTGCTCGGGCAGCGTGCTGGCAGCCATCCGGCCGGGGTTCGTCCGCGAGGTGTGCAGGATCGTCCCGCCGGTGCGATCGATCGCGCGGGTCGAGCGGCGGTCGAGTGGCCGGACATAATCGGGGTCGAGGTCAGGCCCGGGCCCCAGGTGCGTGAGGCCCTGCCAGCCATGCCGAATGCCAAGGACCTCCCACCCCAGCTCCGTCGCCCGGTACACGACGCTCTTGATGACCGAGTTGAGGCCTGGAACGTCGCCGCCGCCGGTGAGGATGCCGATCCGTGTCATCTGAGGACATCATGCCGCGTCGCGTTCCTCGGCGCTCGCCTTGCCCGGCCCCCTTCCCGCTGGCACTTTTGCCCGATTTCAGGCATACTATTGGGCCCCGCCGACCCCAGTCCGCGCACTCCGCGGCCACACCAGGAGCGAGATGGCTACGCAAGTCAATGACCGGCGCTATGTGACCTGGCGTCTGCCCGACCGGCAGTTCTCCAAGGTGCACGTCCAGCGAGATCCCGAGATGACCGTCTGCGGCAAGACGTTGCCGCGCGCCACCGGCTCGCCGCAGCCACCAATCCCCCCGGTCGCCATGTGCCCGGAGTGCGCAGCCTCGGAGCGCTGAGCTCAGCCAGTCACGACTGAGGAACCCATAGGCCGATGTGCGGGCGCTTCGCCCAGCCTCGCTCCGCCGAGGAGCTGGCCCGTATCTTCCACGCCCGCCCAGCGACCGAGCTGCCCGGGGAGCGCTTCAACGTGGCTCCCACCGACGAGGTGGCGGCCGTGGTCGAGCACCATGGCCAGCGCGTGGTCGACGCGTTCCGTTGGGGCCTCGTCCCTTTCTACGCCCCTGATCGGCGCGAGGCGGCGCGCCTGATCAATGCGCGGGCCGAGACCGTTGAGACCACGCCCGCCTATCGGACCGCGTTCCGCCGGCGCCGCTGCATCATCCCCGCCGACGCGTTCTACGAGTGGCGGCGCGAGCGCCACCCGGCCACCGGCAGGGTGCTGCGCTCCGATCCCTTCGCGATAACCCGCCGCGACGGCCAGCCACTGGCCATGGCGGGCCTGTGGGCGATCTGGCGCAACCCAGACACCGCTGAGCGGCTGTACACCTGCACCATCCTGACCGGGGTGCCGAACGAGCTGGTGGCGCCGATCCACGACCGGATGCCGGTCGTGCTCGAACCCCCCGCCTGGGACGTCTGGCTGGCCGAGGAGACCTCGCCCCTCGACCTGCGCCGGCTGCTGCGTCCCCTGCCGGCGGGCGAGCTGGCGATGCACCCGGTCTCCGCCGCGGTCAACAGCGTGCGCAACCAGGGCCCCGAGCTGTTGGCACCGGTCGGTCCGGCGCTGGGGAAGGCGTGACGATCCGCCTCCCGAGCGGGGCGATGGTGGTCCTGGTGGGCCCCAGTGGGTCAGGCAAGAGCACGTTCGCGGCACGCCACTTCGCCTCGACCGAGGTGCTCTCGTCCGATGCCATGCGCGCGATGGTGGCCGATGATCCGAACGACCAGGCGGCGACCGATGCCGCCTTCGAGCTGCTCCACACCGCCCTCGGCCTGCGGCTTGCCGCGCGTCGGCTGAGCGTGGTCGATGCCACGAACGTCGAGGGATGGGCTCGAGCCGGCCTGCTCGCCATCGCGCGACGCCAGAGGCGGCCTGCCGTGGCCGTCGTCTTCGCCCTGCCGCTCGACGTTTGCCTGGAGCGGAACGCCGGCCGCATCGACCGGCGCCTGCCGCCGACTGCGATCCGCCGCCAGCACGGCCTGATGACGGCGTCGCTGGCCACCATGGGAGGCGAGGGCTTCGCATCGGTCTGGCGCCTGGGTGACGCCGCATCGGTGGCGGAGGTGCGCGTGGAGCGGATGTCCGGCTAGAGCTCAGCGCTCGTCGCCAGCGCGACGTCTCGAACGTAGTGGATGTCCGGCGCCCAGGCTCGAGCCAGGATGACGTGGAAGGTCGCGCGGGCCCGACCGTGAGGCAGGTCGATCGACGGCAGCCACGCGTCGTGCGCATCGGCGTGGAAGCGATGCGTGGCGAACGCACCGCCAAAGCGACCCGCTTCCGCGTCCAGGCGTCCGGTGGCAACCACGAACTCCTCCTGGTGGCCGCCGCTCACCGTCACCTGAGCTCGGACTCGCAGCTCGAGGCGGACCTCCTGCACCTCGATCGGCTCGGCCGTCTGCACCGTGAAGCTTCCGCTGAACGGCTCGGTCAGACAGATCGGCATCGGCTCCAGCCGGATCTGCGCGGGGAAGGCGTCGACATTGGCGGGCGCCTCCTCGAACAGGCCGTATTGGCCGGTCGCCACCACCCCGGCCCGCAGCAGCGCCGTGGGCTGGGCCACGCGCACCACCTGAACCAGGCCCTCGTCGAGCCGCATCGGGATGTCGATCGACGTCTGCAGCGTCCATTCGCAGCGCAGCACGTCGCCCTCGAAGGTCGCCGGTCCCAAGCCGGGCACCTCGAGCTCGAGGGCCCACGTCTCGGACCGGCCCCGCACGAAGCGCGTGGGGCCGGCCAGCGTCGCCTCGATCCGGGCGAGCTCTGCCTCGTCGGTGTGGGTCACGCTGTGCGAGGTCATCTTGCCGTCCGCACCCACGCTCGTCTCGGTGCGCGAGTAGCGGTAGCGCTCCACGCAGCGCAGGACGCCTCGCACGCCGCGCGAGTCGTGGTCGTGATCGGGGGTGTACCGGACGGCCGCCCGCATGGTGCGGCCGGGGAGCAGGACCGCCGGGTCGAGCTGAAGCGTCCACCGCGGGTTGTCAGCCATCCGTGCTCGCCCCGAGACCTTGCGATGGACCGTGCCACGGACCGTGCGACGGACAAGGAAATGCCCGAAGGAACTGCACCCGACCCGGCGGTGCGAGACCGCCGACCCGGTACCGGAACGGTTGATGCAATCTCATGAACCGGTATCGCCGCCCCTTCGGGACGACCAAAGAATAGGGTCCGGCCCGCGGCCCGGACAAGCCCACTTATCCCCGAGATTTCAGGAACGTTTTGGCCTTATCAACACGAGATCCCCAACGATGGCGATGGGGATGGGACTGGGTGCTACCCTGCGGGGGACCTTCGTTCGGAGGATGGGACCGATGGCGAGCCCGCACGCCGGTTCGTGGCCCAAGTCACCGCCGGAGTTGATCGCGCGCTTCCGCGACCGAATGGCGATGGTCCCCGGCATCAGCGTGCGCCAGATGTTCGGCTATCCGGCCGCCTTCGCGTCGAACGGCCACATGTACACCGGCCTGCACCAGGATCGATGGGTCATCCGCCTGCCGGACGATGCTCGCGCCGAGCTGGCGGCCGCCGGCGGCACGCTATTCGAGGTGATGCCCGGTCGGGCGATGCGCGATTACCTGGTGCTGCCGCAGGCCATCCTGGACGACGCGGACGCGCTCGGCGGCTGGCTCGATCGGTCCCTCGCCTACACCGAAGCTCTGCCGCCCAAGTCGAAGCGCTGAGGCGTGCGGGATCACAGCCAGCCGCGGCGCCGGAAGATGGTGAACAGCGTCAGGCTGACCAGCAGCATCAGCAGCAACGCGAACGGGTAGCCAAGGGCCCAGTGCAGCTCGGGCATGTTGAAGTTCATGCCATACACCGTCCCGATGAGGGTGGGGGCGAACAGGATGGCCGCCCAGGCGGAGATGCGCTTGACCTCCTCGTTCTGCGCATAGCT
The DNA here is from genome assembly GCA_046725855.1 of Chloroflexota bacterium. GTDB lineage: Bacteria > Chloroflexota > Limnocylindria > QHBO01 > QHBO01 > DASQFY01. Next base: position 5,058 of record JBKOZM010000155.1, read on the forward strand.
CGCCTCGGTCAGTCGCTTGACCTCCTCGTTCTGCGCCTGATTCACCAAGGTCGCGTTGACGGTCAGGATGTCGCCGAGCATCTGCCGGAAGCTGTCGACCCGCTCGGCTGCGGTGGTGGCATGGTCCGCCACGTCGCGCAGGTAGCGCTGGAGCTCCTCATCGGTTCCGTACTTGCCGAATCCCGCTGCCAGGCGCTCGAGCATCTCGAGCAGCGGGCGCGTGGAGCGCTGGAAGTCGATCACCTCGGTTGAGAGCTCGTAGATGCGACGCGAGACTTTCGGGTCGCCGCGGAAGACCTCGGTCTCGATCTCGTCGATGTCCTTCTGCAGCCCCGCCACCACCGGCGCGTAGCCGTCCACCACCGTGTCGAAGACGGCGTACAGCACGGCTTCGGGTCCGCGGCTCAGGAGCTCGGGATCGTCCTCCATCCGATGGCGAACCTTGGCGAGATCGGGCGTCTGGCTGTGCCGGACGGTGAGCACGAAGTTCGGCCCCACGAACAGGTGCAGCTCGCCGAACTCGACCTCCTCGACATCGTCCAGGTACCGAGCCGGCCGCAGGACCACGAACAGGGTGTCGCCATACCGCTCGAGCTTCGGGCGCTGGTGGGCGACGATCGCGTCCTCCACCGCGAGCTCGTGCAGCCCGAACTCCTCCGCGACGGCGAGCAGCTGCGCCTCAGCTGGCCGCAGCAGCCCGATCCAGGCCAGGGTGCCGGGATTCTCTCGAAGCTGCTTCGCTGCGTCCGATACGGTCTGCGGACTCGCGATCCGCTTGCCGTCGCGGTAGATGCCAGCATCCACCACGCTCTGCTCGACCGGCGTGACAACGTCGCCCGGCCGCGACTCCATCGAGACCTCTGGAGCGGGCTCCGACTCCGCCTCATGCTCGTGCGGATCGCGCGGCGTGCGCATGGCGGGCAGGCGGAACCGCGGCCGACGTTCGGTCATGGCGCCAGCCTACCCCGCTTCGCCGGGGATACGCTCGATCATCGTCATGCTCGAGAGCAGCTCGCCGCCCTCCCAGTCCTCGGTCTTCACCGGCATCCCCGGCAGCGCCAGGGCGAACCAGTAGTGCTCGGTCTGGTCGCCGTTGACGGCAACGTAATGCAGTCCGTCGAAGCGGCCGAATTCCAGCTCTATCGTCTCCTCGGTCCTGGTCGTCGTGGCCGCCGGAAACGAAGCGTGCTCCTGAAGCTCGAGCCAGGTGCTCCGCCGGCGCACGGGCTCGCCGAGCGGCTCACCGCGGAGGGTGAACCGTTGCGACTCCTGCACCGCGCCCTCCGCATCGGTCTCGACGAAGCGCGTGACGCGCAGCTGGGGCTCCTCCCCACGGGTCTCGAGCCGCAGGCGCAGGGTTTTGCCGGGGCGCGTCGCGTCCCGAATCTGGGCGGCGCTGAACGGAGTCGGCAGGTGATCGGGCCGCAGCTGGTGGTCGTCCAGGTGGTCGTTCACGGTCCCTCCTGGGTCTGCGGGTTCAGGTGCGGCAGCCGTGTCGCCACTGCCACATCGGGCAGATCGAGCGAGAAGACGTCGAGGCCGCGCAGGTGGTCGGAGGCGAAGATCGTGCCGCGATACCAGTACGCCGCCCACTGGTCGCCGGGCGTCCGGCCGCCGACATCGTAGTACGCGACCTCCACCGGCGCCGCGGGGTCGCTGAAGTCGATCACCGACGTGCCGCCGGCATAGAAGCCGGCGACCATGAGGTCGCGCTCGACGCCCGGGATGGCGCTGAACATGTGGGCGGAGCAGATCGCTTCATCCTGCGTGCGCGCGAGGTTGAAGTGGCCGGCCAGCTCCGGTGCTTCCGGATCGGCGATCCGGTAGAACCAGATCCCGCCCAGCGGCGCGTCGCTGCAGCCGGCCTCGGACAGGTTCTCGTCGCCGAAGGCCACGACCGAGCCGTCGGTGCTCCACGCCGCCGAGTGCCAGAACGGCACCTCCGGCAAGTCGAGATGGGCGAGAGCCACGGGATGCTCCGGGTCGCTGATGTCCCAGATCTGGGCCTCGCTCATGCAGGCTGCGGCAGCCAGCTTGCGTGGCACGAAGATCGTGACGTCGTGGCAGCCGACCGTGTCGTGCAGGTCGGGCGGCGCCCCGGGCCAGACCTCGAAGACGGAGGTGTCGGGCAGGCCGGGCTGGCTCGCCACCCGTGCCGCGGAGGGATTGTCGAGCGGCACCTCGACCACGCTGATATGGCCGTGCGGGTTCGTGCACTCCGGTGCGATCGCCGGCTCCTGGCGCAGCGCGAACGACTCGACGTAGAGCAGCAGGCGACCTCGATCCGGATCTGGCATGAGCGTGTGGGTGTGCGAGCCGCAGTCGGTGGCGACCGATGCCACGAGTACCGGCTCGCTGGGCCGCGAGATGTCGAAGACGCGAATTCCCTCCCAGCCGCCCTTGGTCGGAACCTCGGCTGGATCGGCGTCGGCGGCGTCCTGCGAGTCGCAGCCGGGTCCCGTCTGCGGCCGATCGACGCTCACGAACACCAGGCCTTCCCATACCGAGACGTCGCCCTGCGGGCCACGGCACGTCACGTCGGCGACCAGTCGCGGCGCACCGGGCTGGGCGACATCGATGATGCGGAACCCGTCATAGCTGCCCTGCACGGCGAGGTCGCCCCAGAAGGCAAGGTCCGAGTTGAAGAAATCCTCCGAGTGATCCTCCGTGGCCAGGTTGGCGACCAGGCTGAGCTGGTCTGAGTGTCGGTCCGGGACGGGCGTCTCGCCGGGCGCCAGGGTGTGCGCCTGATGCTCCCCGATGGGGAGCGGGCTGGGGGTCACGTCCGCGCCGCAGGCGGCCAGGGCAAGCATGCCGGCGAGCGCGCATGCGGTCCATCGGATCGGCGTCATGCAGCGAGAGTAGGCGGTCATGGCAGGGTTGGCTCAGACTGGCCGGCATGTCCGCCGAGGCTCACGTCCTGCACACCGGCTACGTCCGCCAGGACGGTGTGGGATCCACGGTGACGCTGATCCTCGACGGCCCGGCGGTGATCGTGGTCGACCCGGGCATGGTCGCCGATCGTGGCCAGATCATCGGTCCCCTCCTGGACCATGGCTTCCGGCCGGAGGATGTGACGCACGTGGTCCTGACCCACCATCATCCCGACCACGCGCTCAACACCGGGCTGTTCCCGAATGCCGAGGTAGTCGACTTCTGGGCGCGGTACCTCGGCGACCAGTGGGTCGACCACCAGGGCGACGGGCATCGGCTCAGCGATCACACTCGGCTCATCCTGACCCCCGGCCACACGGCGGAGGATCTGACCCTCCTGGTTGAGACCGATGCGGGCATGGTGGCCTGCACCCACGCCTGGTGGCGGTCCGACCGTACCCCGCAGCTCGATCCCCTGGCTGAGGACCAGGCGGCGCTCGACGTCAGCCGGACACGGATCCTGACGGAGGCCGATGTCGTCATTCCAGGTCACGGTGGGCCATTTCAGACCGGCCGCCAGGCAGGCCCGGTCGACTAGGAAGTCGGCTCGAAGCTGCCGAGCTCCTCCTCGGACTCGGTCAGCGCCTGGCAACGACGGTCGATCGCTTCCCATTCCTCGGCTCGTGCAGTGCGGAACGCCTCCCACGCCTGGCGCGAGACCCAGCGATCGACGGTCAGGAAGCGTCGTGGATCGGCCCGGTCGCGCAGCAGCTCGGTGCCCAGGAAGCCATCCGCCTGGCGGAAGAGGCGCGCCCAGTCGCCGTCGGGTCCGTAGGCGGCCACGAAGTCAGCCTCCGACCCGCGCCGTACGAGAAAGCGCCAGACGTAGACGTACGTCACAGGGCGGGCCCGCGGTCCGGGGCGAGCACGGTCGGGATCCTCGCCGGCGCACGGTCCGGCATGCGTGACACGAGCGAGAGCGCAAGGGACCCGGCGACGAGCATGAGGAGGTTCGCGATGGCGATTCCGGGCGCGAGCCCCACGGTCATGGCGCCCAGCGACACGACGCCGCCGGCCAGCCCCGTCCCGAGCGCAATCCCAAGCGTGTTGGCCAGCTGGATGGCGGCCGAGGCGGCTCCCTCACTGCCGGCCGGCGCCGTCTCGATGCAGATCAGGGTGGCCGTCGAATACGCCACGCCGATACCCAGGCCGGCCACTGCCCAGGCGACGGCGGCGAGCCAGACGGGCGCCAGCGCAGTGAGCGGGACGAGCGTCTCCAGCGCGATGCCGACCAGGATCAGCCCGAGTCCGGCCGCCACCAGGCCGCGCCGTGACCGACGGGGTGCGAGCCGTGCCTGGAGCCACGAGCCGGCGGCCCAGGTGACGGCCGCCGAGGTCAGCGCCAGGCCGCCAGCGATCGGGCCGGCGCCGCGAATCGAGGAGACCGCCAGGGGCACGAAGGCCTCCGCGCCAAAGAAGCTGAGGCTGAGCAGCCCAAGCACCGCAGTGGCGGCACCACGTCCCGGCCGGGCCGACAGGCTGCCCGGCGGCAACAGCCGCTTGAGCGACCGCTGCGCCAGCACCGCGCCCGCGACGGCCGGCACTGTTGCGAACACGCTCGGCGCCGACAGCGCGCCCAGCAACGCGCTCGCACCCACCGCGAGCAGGACGGCGTCCAGCACCGTGCCCGCCGGCCGAGCACCCGCCGACATGCGCTCGTCGATCCGCAGGCGAGCCAGCGGACCGGCGAGGGCAAACGCCGCCACGGGCAGCAGCGGTGCCAGCCCCAGGAAGGTCCAGCGCCACGAGGCCGCTTCGGTGACGTAGCCGGCCAGGGCCGGTCCGAGCAACCCGGGCAGCACCCACGCGCTCGAGACGATGGCGATCATGCGCGGCTGAGCCGAGGTGTCGTAGCCGCGCGAGATCGCCACGTACATGATCGCGCCGATGGCTCCGCCCCCCAGCCCCTGGATCGCGCGCCCCGCCACCACCCAGCCCATGCTGGGCGCCAGGCCGGCGATGACCAGACCGACGGCAAAGCAGACCGTCCCGGCCACGAACGGCGTCAACGGCCCGCGCCGGTCCGCCTCGACGCCGGCGAGCGCGATGCCGACCAGGTTACTGAGCGAGTAGCCGGAGAAGGCCCAGCCGTACAGCACCAGGCCGCCAAGGTCATCCAGGGTGGCCGGCAGGATTGTCGGGATCGCCAGCCCCTCGAACGCGACCGCCGTGACCATGAAGATGAGCCCGGCGGTCAGCAGGCGATGGCCAGGGCTCCAGGCGGTTCGCTGCACGGCGAGATGCTAGAGGCGCGCCGCCATCCGCGGCCGGTGGATCGCGTCCCCGCCAAATTCACACCGAGTGACCGCGAGACGTGCGTCCGCCCCGTCTCCGTGCCAGATTCACACCCTATGACCAGATGGCATGACTTTCGTGCCAGATTCACACCCAGTGACCGCCTGGCCCGATTCCGCGCGCGGCGATCCGTTTCGTGGTCATCCCATGTGAATGTGGCACGCCGGGGCCTGATGACCAGCATGTCGTCATCGGGCATTCACGCGGCCGTCACGTGCGCGGCCTACACTCTGCCCATGTTCTTCAGCTCCCTCTTCAAGACCAAGATGCCCGACCCGGCCGAGGTGCTCCCTGGCCGATCCGACCCAATCCCCACCTCGGAGCGCCACCTCGTCACCGGACAGCCGCTCAAGGGGCCCTACCCGCCCGGCAGCGAGATCGCCGACTTCGCGCTCGGCTGCTTCTGGGGCGCCGAGAAGCTCTTCTGGGAGCTTCCCGGCGTGATCGTCACCGCGGTCGGTTACCAGGGCGGCACCACGCCGAATCCGACCTACAAGGAGGCGTGCTCCGGCCGCACCGGCCACGCTGAGTCGGTCCGCGTCGTCTACGACCCCAAGCGCATCAGCTACGAGCAGCTGCTCCGCGCCTTCTGGGAGGACCACGACCCGACCCAGGGCTACCGCCAGGGCAACGACGTCGGCACCCAGTACCGCTCAGCCATCTACACCCATACCGATGCGCAGGCCGCGGCTGCCGTAGCGTCACGCGACATGTACCAGGCCGAGCTCTCGAAGTCAGGGTACGGGCAGATCACGACCGAGATTCGGCCTGCTCCCGAGTTCTACTTCGCAGAGGACTACCACCAGCAATACTTGGTGCGGAATCCGAATGGCTACTGCCCGATCCACGCAACGGGCGTCAAGCTCGAGGGCCCGATCGTCCAGATGGAGCAGGTCTAGGCAACAAGCGCTCCATTGCCTGCCTAATTTCTGAGCGTCGTGACCGCGGCATAGAGGGCCAGCGTCCCAATGCCGATGGCAAGTGCGCCGATGCCGTAGCTGAGCGGTGGGCCGACCTCCAGGCACTGGGTGCGTCCGAAGCGGGCGATGCCCGAGACGAGTGTGTACGCGCCGCCGTGCAGCAGCAGGGATGACGCCAAGGCGAGCACCATGCCGACCAGCAGCGGATCCTTGACCTCCGGGCCATCAGCGTTTCGCAGCGCCGCAAAGATGAAGCCGACTGCCAGCGCTGTGCGAACGCCGGCCAGAAAGAGCGCATGCGGAGATGCGAGCTGCGGGGCGCAGCCGGTCAGCGGCCAGTTGTAGCCGGTGGTGACCAGGAAGTACGCGCTCATCAGTAGTGCCGCTGCGAAGCCGAGCGCGACCAGTTGGACCCCACGCCTGTCGGTGACCGAGATTCGTGCCACGGATTGTGATGGTAGGGCCGGGTCCGCCTCAGCCCGCTAGGCGAGGGACGAGGCAGAGGCGAATTCCCAGGTGGGGTACCTCGCGCTCAGATACGCGACGTGGCCGTTCCAGTGCTCCGCCTCGAGCCGCTCAACCGGAACGAGCAGCATGCGGTCTGGTGCGTCGATGCGAAAGCCCCACGAGAATCCCAGCAGCGGGACGACGAGCTTGCGGGCGCCAGCGTTGCGTGGCGTGACTCCAAGAAAACTGTGAGCGAACCACTCGATCGGCCGCCTGTCGTCGCGCGACGGAGCATCGAAGAGGATTGGCCGGACCCCGTACCAGCAATACGGCGCGGGCGAGTCCTCGAAGAATCGGACGGGATCCATCTCGAACGCTGCCCCGCCGAATGCATTGTCCGTGGAGCGAACGAGCTGGACCCAGCCGAACAGCGCTCGATAGCCCTCTCCCGGGTACTCGATCGTCGCCGTGCAGACCGGGAATCCGCGCGCTTCCTCGCCCTTTCCGACGCGGCGGGGATCATCATTGGCGACGCACGACACGTGGACGGGTCCTTCGAACCCGTCGTGACGGAAGTCGATCGCCAAGATCACCAGGCCGAAGGGTACCGCGCGTGGTTCAGTTCGAGAACAGCATCACGATCGAGCGACCGGTGGAGGAAGTCTTCGCGTACGTCGCCGACGTCGCGAATGACCCGGCGTGGCACACCGACGTGGTGAAGGGCCGGAAGGTCTCGGACGGACCGATCGGGATCGGGTCGAGGCTTCAGATCCGCATCAAGCCGTTCATGGGCGTCTCCGAGGGGATCGAGGAGGTCGTCGGCTATGAGCCGAATCGCCTCTACCAGGTCCGAGCGGAGATGGGACCGATGCGGCCGACCCTCACCTGCCGGTTCGAGCCGGTCGACGGCAGGACGCGGCTCAGCCGCCGCGTCGAGATCCAGACCTCCGGCCCGCTCAGCCTGCTCATGACGCTGATGCGGCCGATGATGGCGCGGCGCAACGCCGGCTTCGTGGCGAATCTCAAGCGCGTACTCGAGCGAGCGTCGACCGGAACCTAGACAGCGCGAAGGGGCCTCACGGCCCCTTCTGGACGCTGAGGTGGGTCGCTACTTCTTCTTCGGGGCGGCCTTGGTGGTCTTCGTGGCGGCCGGCTTCTTGGCCGCGGGCTTTGCGCCCTTCTTCTCGTGGTGGCTCATGCCCACTCCTTGGTGATTCGTGTCGGCGGCGGGCGCCGGCATCCATCAGAGGATCATAGTGGCCGACGACAGCGAGCGTCAGTGCGTCAGCGTCACCTTGCTCAGGCCACGCGGCTGCTCGCCGTCGAGGCCCTTGGCTCGTGCAAGCCCCGCGCAGAAGAGCTGCGCCGGGATGATGGCGATGAGTGGTGACAGCCACTCGGGAAGCGCCTCTGGGAAGGGAAGCAGGTCGGTGCCGGCGGGACGATCCGTGCCGGCATCGGCGAGCAGCAGCAACCTGATGCCCTGCTCGCGCGCCAGCCGTTCGACGAGCGTGGCAAGGTCCGCCGCCAGCGGCCCCGCCGCGCTCACCGCCAGGACGTGGCCGCCCGGCGGCAGACTGGCCACCGGCCCGTGCTGGAAGTCGGCCGACGAGTAGCCCTGTGCCCGGACGTAGGCCAGCTCCTTGAGCTTCAGCGCCCACTCCAGGGCGGTCGACAGGTTGAATCCGCGACCGAGCACCACCGCCTCTTCCATGGACCGACGCGCCTCCGCCAGGGCCAGCGCCGCCGCGGCTTCCTCCATGGCCTGGCGCATGACGGCCGGGACCCGTGCCAGGGCATCGTCCGCGGCCGGGTCGGCGGCCAGGGCCGCGGCCAGCATGGCCATCACCATGAGCTCGGCGGTGTAGGTCTTGGTGGCAGCGACCGATGCCTCGGTGCCGGCCCGCAGCGGGATCACATGGGCGGCGGCGGCTGCCAGCGGCGAGTCCGGCTCGTTCGTGATGGCAGCGGTCAGCGCTCCCTGGCGTCGTGCCTCCTCCAGCACCGCGACCACGTCGGGCGAGCGTCCCGATTGGCTGACCCCCACCACCAGGGCATGGCCCAGCCGCGGCGGCGTCTGGTACCGCGAGAAGAGGGACGGCGCCGCGAGCGCCACCGGCAGCCGCGACACTGAACCGAGCGCGTACTGGCCGTACGTCGCAGCGTGGTCCGAGGTGCCGCGCGCGGCGAACATGACGTACTCCACGCGCATGCTGCGGGCGGCTGCCACCAGCGGCGCGAGGTCGGCCGGCGCCTCGGCCAGCAGGCGCGCAGCGACGTCGGGCTGCTCGGCGATCTCATCGGCCAAGGACATGTCGGCAAGGGTACGAGCGTCAGGCCGGCGG
>JBKOZM010000156.1:0-6725 GCA_046725855.1 Chloroflexota bacterium
CGTGTCAACATGTCTAGGTGGCATGGCTTGATACGGTGGTGCTTAGCCTGACGCCGATGCTCATTGTCATGTCGGTCCTGGCGACCTTCGTCGTGCGGCGCAGCGGCCTGTGGCGCGGGATCTTGGGCGCCTGGCTGGCGACGGTCGTCATCGCCCTCGCGATCGCCGTCCTGTACCCCAACAACTGGTCGCTGGACTGCGGTTGGCTGAACCTGCTCCGCAGCGGCGTAGGGCACGTCACCGCGATCAATCCGAGCCACAACCCGTGCAGCAGTGACAACAATCTGCCGCTGTGGCTTCTCGCGCTGCCCCCGCTGATCGGCATCGTCATCCTGATTGCGTGGGTCTGGCGTCACATTCGCCCGTCGCCCGAGGCGATGCAGACGATCGCCATCTTGACCGGTTGCGCGATCCTGGCGGTCGTAGTGGGGCAACTGAACGAGAACCTTGCGCTGCTCTTCGTCGTGACGGTCGCAGCGGCCGCGTACGCATGGCCACGCCTGCAACGGAAGCACGCGGCCTGATCAGTCGTCCCGGCGTGGCTCTCCGGCTGCGCCCTTCGCCCTGCTCAGATGTGCGGTGGACGCCTTCCCCTTTCGGATCGGCGCTGTCAATGGAGGAAGCCGTGAAACGACGCCGCCCGCCCAGTCGACCGAAGGATCAAACGTCTCGCGGTGCCTCGGCCTCGAGCTCTTCCTCCTTCGCCTCTCGCGGCGCCTCGGCGGGAGCCGGGCTCGGCGGGAGGGTGCGCGGCAGGGTGACGGTGAAGCAGGTCGCGCCCGGCTTCGACTCGACCTCGATCCGTCCTCCGTGGCGAGCCACCACCGAATGGCTGATGTGCAGCCCCAGTCCGGTGCCGATGCCCGGCGCCTTGGTCGTGAAGAACGGCTCGAACAGGTGGGGCAGCACGTTGGGCGGGATGCCCGGACCCGTGTCGCAGATCATGACCCGGATGCTGCCGTCGACCGGATCGACGTGGACGTCGATCGCCCCGCGTCCATCCATGGCGTCGGCCGCGTTATCGATCAGGTTCGTCCAGACCTGGTTCAGCTCACTTCCGTAAGCCTCGATCTCGGGCACGTCCGGGGCGTAATGGCGGGTCACGTCGATCCCGGCCTTCAGCTTCGAACGCAGGATGACCAGCGTGTTGTCGATCCCCGACCGGACGTCGATCCGCTGCACCGGCGCCTGGTCCAGGTAGGCATAGCTCTTCACGGCGCCCACGATCTCGCTGATCCTCTCGCCGGCCATGCGCACCTCGCGCAGGATCGCGTCGATCTTGGCCGAGGCCGCCAGCCAGGCCGCACTCTCGCGCGCGCTCTCGGGATCCATGCCCTCGAAGGCGTCGCGCAGCTGTGCGGCGCTCCAGCCCACGTCGACCAGCGCGGCGGCCGTGCCGGAGTCGCCCACCAAGTCCGCGATCTCGTCCACGGCGTCGGCGCGCGCCAGCGCGTCCAGCGGCGGCGGGTCGTCCGATGGGCGAATCCCAAGCAGGTCGTGCGGCGGATGCAGCTGCTCGCGGCCGGCGATGGCGTCGGCCAGCAGCGAGACCGAGCGCTGGATGGCGGCCGACGGGTTGTTGAGCTCGTGCGCGAGCCCGGCGGCCAGCGTGCCGAGGCCGGCCAGCTTCTCGCGCTGGCGCAGCATCGACTCGGTCGAGCGCAGCCGCTCGAGGACGGTGCGCAGCAGGGCGATGGCGGCGTCCGGCCCGCTGTCGAGGATCTCGAGCAGGCCCTCGCGCGGGATGCGGATCACCTCGGCGTCCGTCAGCGCTCGGACCGATGCGGTCCGCGGCCGCCCTTCGATGGCGGCCATCTCGCCCTGGATCGCGCCAGGGCCGACCCGTGCCAACGGCAGCTCGCTGCCGCCGGCGCGCTTGGTCACTTCCAGCTCGCCGGCGGTGACGATGAACATTGAGTCTCCCGGCTCGCCCTCGGTGATGAGCAGGTCGCCGGCGGGGACGCGCATCGGCTCGGTCGTCGCCGCCAGCCGCTCGAGATTGGCCTCATCGAGCCCGGCGAAGAGCGGGGTCGCCCGCAGCACGTCGATCGACATCGGTCTACACGGTGGCCAGGTACTGGTGCACGAACTGGACGGCCATCGCCCCTTCGCCCACTGCGCTGGCGAGACGCTTGACGGACTTGAGGCGAACGTCGCCGGCGCAGAAGACGCCCGGCATGCTGGACTCGAGCAGGAACGGCTCGCGGTTGACGCCCCAGCCCGGCGGCGGCTTGCCGCCCTCGGCGAGCATCGGTCCGGTCAGCACGAAGCCTCCTGGGTCGCGCAGCACGGTCCCCTCGAGCCACTCCGTCCTGGGTTGCTGGCCGATGAACACGAACAGCGCGGAGAGCGCCAGCTCCTCCGGGCCCTCCGGGCCGGTCAGGGTGGCACCCGACAGGTGCCCCTCGCCGCGCACCTCGGTGACCGAGCATTTCAGCCGGACCTCGATGTTCGGAATCGCCTGCATCTGCTCGATCAGGTACTGGCTCATGCTCGAGAGCTCGCCGGTGCGGACGACGACGAGCACCCGCTTGGCGTAGCGCGACAGGTACACTGCCGCCTGGCCGGCGGAGTTGCCGCCACCGACCACGCCGACCTCCGCGTCGCGATAGAGGACCGCCTCGGTGGTCGCCGCCCCGTAGTAGATGCCGGCGCCGGCTAGCTCCGCTGCTCGTGGCAGCTCCAGCTGCCGGTAGCTGACGCCGGTCGCCACCACCACCGTCTGGCAGCTGATCTCCGATCCCTCGGCCAGCGCCACCACCCGGTACGGGTCCGCGCGCCGAATGGCGCTCACCTCCTGCGGCGACAGGATCTCGGCGCCCAGCCGGCGCGCCTGGGCCAGTGCGCGACGCGCCAGGTCGCCGCCGCTCAGGCCCGCCGGAAAGCCGAGATAGTTCTCGATGCGGCTGGTGGTGCCCGCCTGGCCGCCGGGTGCCTCGCGCTCGACCAGCAGCGTCTTCAGCCCTTCGCTGGCCCCGTACACGGCCGCCGCCAAGCCGGCGGGGCCACCCCCGACGATGACCACGTCGTAGAACGGAAGCGCCGCTTTGGTCTGAAGGCCAACCTTCTCGGCGATCTGGCGCGTGGTCGGATCCCGGAGCGAGCTTCCGTCCGGGAAGAGCACGATCGGGATCGCCGGGTCGATGGGCGCGACCTCCCCGTCCCCGTGATCGAGGGACGCTGCCATGCGGCGTCCCTCCTCATCGGCCTCCGGATCGAGCCACGCATAGGGGACCTGGTTGCGCGTCAGGTAGTCCCGGATCTCGTGGCCACGTGGCGCCCAACGCCCGGCCAGCAGCCGAAGGCCCTCGAACGGGGGTCGGAAGTTGGCGCTCCAGTCTGCCAGCAGGTCGTCGGTAACCGGATAGAGCTTGTCCTCGGGCGGGTCCCACGGCTTGAGGATGTAGTGGTCGAGCTGGATCTCGTTGATCGCCTTGATGGCCACGTCGGTATCGGCGTAGGCGGTCAGCAGCACTCGCTTGGCGTCCGGCTGCAGCTCGATCGCCTGCGCCAGGAACTCGATCCCGGTCATCTGCGGCATCCGTTGGTCGACCATAAAGAGGCCGACCGAGCTGCCGCGCACCGTCAGCTGCCGGACCGCCTCGAGCGCCTCCGCCCCGGAGGAGGCGGCGACGACGCGGTACTCCTTGCCGTATCGCGCGCGCAGGTCGCGTTCCACCGCGCGCAGGACGGGCACGTCGTCATCGACCGCCAGGATGACTGGCTTCACTACCGCCATGGTGGGCACGAGTCTACGGCGTGCGCCATCCCCCGCAAGGCCGCCCGGCGCCGAGAAGGGGCGCTAGCATCCGTCCGTGCAGAGCGAAGGCCGCGCGGACGTGGTGATCGTGGGCGGCGCCATCGTCGGCAGTGCGGTGGCGACTTTCCTGGCCCTGCGTCCCGACTGGCGGGGTCGCATCGTGGTCGTCGAGCGCGACCTCACCTACCGCACCTCGTCGACCGCCCTGTCCGCGGCGTCCATCCGGCTGCAGTTCAGCACGCCGCTGAACATCGAGATCAGCCGCTTCGGGGTTGCCCTGCTCAAGCGCCCGGAGGAATGGCTCGGCATCCCGGGCCAACCGGCGCCCACGGTCGACTTCGTGGAGGGCGGCTACCTCTTCCTGGCGACCGCGGCCGGCATGCCGACCCTGGAGCGCAACCACGCCGTCCAGCGCGAGCACGACGTGCCGGTCGTCCTGCTCAGCCCGATGGAGCTGCAGCAGCGCTTCCCGTGGATGCAGGTCGACGACCTCGCCGGCGCGTCGCTCGGCCTTGCCGACGAGGGCTGGTTCGATGCCTATGCCCTGCTCCAGGCCTTCGCCCGCAAGGCGCGCTCGCTCGGCGTCGAGTACCGCAGCGGCGAGGTCGTCGGTCTGGAACGTGACGGCGGCCGGCTGCGGGCCGTGCGGCTGGCCGACGGCTCGCGCCTGGAGGCCGGCTGGGTCGTGAATGCGGCCGGACCGCGCGCCGCCCAGGTCGCGGCGCAGGCCGGCGTGGAGCTACCGGTCCATCCGCGCAAGCGCTTCGTGTACCACTTCGACTGCCGCACGGCACTGGGGCCGGCACCGCTGACCATCAGCCCCAGCGGCGTCTACTTCCGCCCCGAGGGTCCCGCCTGGATCGCCGGCTTCTCACCGCGCGACGGGGAGCCGGATCCGGACTCACTCGACCTGGAGGTCGACCGTTCCCGCTTCGAGGACCTGGTCTGGCCCGATCTGGCTCACCGCGTGCCGGCCTTCGAGGCGATTCGGCTGCTCGATGCCTGGGCCGGCCACTACGAGGTCAACCCGATCGATCACAACGCCATCATTGGCCCGCACCCGGAGATCGAGAACTTCCTGTTCGCCAACGGCTTCTCCGGTCACGGCCTGCAGCAGGCGCCCGCCGTGGGGCGCGGACTGGCCGAGTGGATCGCGACGGGACGCTACGAGAGCCTGGACCTGTCGCCGCTCTCCTACGACCGCATCGTGCGCGACGAACCGGTGCGCGAGCTGAACGTGGTCTAGCGCCGGATCAACCGCAGTCCGGCCGTAGGGCAGGCTCGCTATGGTGCCGGCATGTCGAGCACCCGAACCCTGGCGTTCATCGCCGGCGGCATCCTCGTCCTGGTCGCGATCTCGGTGGCGATCGTGCTGCTGGCCGGCGGGCGCCAGCGGCAGGAGTTCGCGGCGGGGTCACCGGAGGCGACCGTGCAGGACTACCTGGCAGCCTGGGAGGAGCAGGACCCTACGGCCGCCTGGGCCTTCTACTCGTCCGAGGTGCAGGCCGAGTACGGCTACGACGAGTTTGAGCGAGCGGCCAATGACTACTTCCGCTACAGCGGCCAGCAAGGCACGTCGCGCAGCGTGTTCATCGACGGTGTCGACGGCAGCGGCGACCGGGTGACGGTGCGCCTGACCGTCGAGGAGTACTACAGCGACGGGTTGAACAACAACTCGTATCGGTCGCCACGGACCGTCCGGCTGATCCGCGAGGACGGATCCTGGAAGCTGCGCGACCCGCTGATCTGGCTCGACCCGGCTCCATTCCCGGAGCCCGGCCTGAAACCCGGCTGACCTGGAAGGATCGTAGGAGTTAGCGATGCAGACCCTCCGGCGACTGTACCTGTACGTCCTGTCGGGCATCACTCTGGGCATGCTGTCAGTCGGGCTGACCCTGCTGCTGGAGGTGACCCTCGCCGCTCTCGGGCTCGGTCGCGGCGCCTTGGCGGATGGCGGAGCCGGTGACCGCGAGCGCCTGAGCGTGGCCGCGGCGCTGGTGGGCGTCGGGCTGCCGGTCTGGGGCATTCACTGGTTCTTCGTGGAGCGCGGCCTGCAGGCGGCCAACCCGAACGCTGACGCGGAGCGCTCCTCCGACGTCCGCGCCCTGTACCTCTCCATCGTCCTCGGCGCCCTGCTCGCCTTCGGCGCGGCCGCCGGCCTCTCCCTGCTGCAGGAGCTGTTCCGCGTCGTGCTGGGCGCGCCGGCGCCGGAGTTTTCGAGCGCCGATCCGGCGAATGCCCTGGCAGTGCTGGTGGTCACCGGCGCGGGATGGTTCTACCACGCTGCCATCCGTCGCCGCGACATGCACGCCGGACCCCTGGCCGGGCCGGCCGCCTGGCTGCCCCGCCTCTACCTCTACGGCGCCGCGCTGATCGGCCTGGGCATCCTGCTTCTCACCCTCGGCAACCTGCTGTCATTCGCAATCGAGTCGGTGCTCGGCCCGCCTCCGGACTTCGCCGAGCCCGGATTCCGCACCATCCAGCTCGCCGGCCATCTGGCTGCGATCCTGGTTTGGGGCGCCATCTGGCTCGGGCACTGGTGGTACGCCGGCCGGCTCGTGGCCGACAGTGGCTGGCGAGGCGCCAGTGAACGGCGGGCCAACCTGCGGCTGGCCTTCTTCGTGGTGGTCATCGGCATCAGCGCCTTCGCGGTGATCTGGTATGCCTCTCGGGCGGCGAGCGCCATCCTTGTCCCGGTCCTCGGAGCCGGGGGCGCCCTGGGCGGGTCGCTCAGCGGCGACGACCTGATTCAGGCCGTGCTCGGAGCGGCGCTGGCCGCGGTGCCGTGGGCGATCGCCTGGTCGCTCCACGTCCGGTGGGCGCGGGCGGAGTCCGTCCAGGCCGACGATGCGGATCGCGCGGCAACCTTCGACCGGATCGACTTCAGCATCGTCGGACTCGTCGGCCTCGGGTTCGGTGCCGTCGGCACGGCCTGGCTGCTGGGCCTCTTCATCGACGCGGCCCT
>JBKOZM010000157.1:0-1842 GCA_046725855.1 Chloroflexota bacterium
GGGGGCCGATCTCATCGTCGCCAACGATGTGACGGCGCCGGGCGCTGGGTTCGAGCACGACACCAACCACGTCGTGATCCTGAATGCCGACGGCACCGAGCACGAGGTGCCATTGGCGGACAAGCGGGCGATCGCCCGCGCTGTGTTCGATGCCGACATACAGAGGAGAAACACACCGTGAGCCGTTGGACCTTCACGTCCGAGTCGGTCACCGAGGGCCATCCCGACAAGATGGCCGACCAGATCAGTGACTCGATCCTCGATGCCATCCTGGGGCAGGATCCCGAGGCCCGCGTGGCCTGCGAGACAATGGTGACGACCGGCCTGGCCATCGTCGCCGGCGAGATCACCACCGAGGCCTACGTCGAGATCCCCAACATCGTCCGCGAGACGATCAAGGGCATCGGCTACGACCGCGAGTCCGTCGGCTTCGACGGAAACACCTGCGGCGTCATGACCTCGATCGACCCGCAGTCACCCGACATCGCCCAGGGCGTCGACACCGCCTACGAGAAGCGCACCGCCGCCGCCGAGGAAGATCTCGACGGCCAGGGCGCGGGCGACCAGGGCATGATGTTCGGCTACGCCGTCGACGAGACCGACGACCTGATGCCCATGCCGATCTGGATGGCGCACCGGCTGTCACATCGACTCGCCGAGGTGCGCAAGGCCGGCATCCTGCCCTACCTGCGCCCCGACGGGAAGACACAGGTGACGCTCGCCTACGAGGACGGCGTGCCCGTCGCCCTGAAGACCGTGCTCATCTCCACCCAGCACCAGCCGGGCCTCGACGCCGAGACGCTGATCAAGCCCGACCTGATCGAGCACGTGATCCGGCCGCTCGTGCCGACGCAGTTCCAGGACGACGACTACAAGGTGCTGGTCAACCCCACCGGCAGCTTCGAGCTCGGTGGGCCCCACGCCGACTGCGGCCTAACGGGCCGCAAGATCATCGTCGACACCTACGGCGGCGCGGCCCGCCACGGCGGCGGTGCGTTCTCGGGCAAGGACCCGTCCAAGGTCGACCGGTCCGCGGCCTACGCCGCCCGCTGGGTCGCCAAGAACGTGGTCGCCGCCGGCGCCGCCCAGCGCTGCGAGCTGCAGGTGGCCTACGCCATCGGCGTCGCTCACCCGGTGTCGGTGCTGATCGAGACGTTCGGCACCGAGACGGTCGACCCGGCGAAGATCGCCGACGCGGTGCCGCAGATCTTCGACCTGCGGCCCGCAGCGATCATCCGCGACCTCGATCTGCGCCGGCCGATCTACAGGAAGACGGCGTCGTACGGACACTTCGGCCGTAACGACAAGGAGTTCAGCTGGGAGCAGACCAGCCGCGTCGACGACCTCAAGTCCGCACTGGGGATTTGACCGTCGTTCGGGTCCTCCCCGACGAGCCGGCGATCAACAAGAGCTTCGACTACCTGGTCCCCGACCCGGTCGGGGACCAGGTGCGCGTCGGCGACCGGGTCCGCATCGCGTTGCAGGGCCGCCGGGTCGGCGGTTGGGTCGTCGCCACCGGCGTCGAGCCGCCCGCCGGCGTCGTCCTACGTCCCATCGCCAAGTGGTCGGGCCGCGGCCCCACGCCCGAGCTGATCGACCTGGCCGGCTGGGCGGCGTGGCGCTGGGCCGGGCGGCCGGCGTCGCTGCTGCGCACGGCCTCGCCCGAGAGGGTGGTGCGGGGCCTGCCGGCCGCCCCACACCGCCTGACCGACCGGGCGTTGTCGGATGCGGCCGGGGCCGGCGGACCGGTGCACGAAGCGCTCGCCCGCGACCTCGCGCTGCTCCGCCTGCCGCCGGCCTCCGACCCCTCCGACGTGGCGCTCGCCGCCGCCGGGGGGGGCA
>JBKOZM010000158.1:0-2079 GCA_046725855.1 Chloroflexota bacterium
AACTCGACCGCCCGGTCCCCCAGAAGGGGAGCCACCTCGTCCGTAACGTCGATGCCTTGGCCGCTGTCGCGTCTCACGAATTCGACCTCGAATGGCATGACGCCGAGACGCCTAGCGACGGCCTCCCGATCTCGAGCGATAACGCTGAAGGGGACGCTGCCAGCGAAGTACCTCTTGTACGCCGCGAACTGACCGTCATCGTGTCGGGCCTCCACTACCGATTTGTAGTCGAGAGCGTCGCCGACCTCGCAGAGGACTTTCGTCGACTCGACCACGGCGCGGGCCTGGTCCGATGACGTGATAGCGATATCGGCAAGGCGCCCGTAGGCGAGCCGATGGATACCGACGAATGCCTGTTTCGCCAAGCTGGAGCGCACGGGCTGTGGATCAAGGGTCCCGGCGAGGAACCCATCGCGGAGGTCTACGAGGAGATGTTCGATTCGGTCGAGGGTGGCGCTGGTGAGCTGCGGCAGTTCCGCGAGCTCGCGAAGCGGCTCAGAGAGCGGTGTACCCGGCCGGACCATGGACAGGTAACGGAGCGGACTCTGTTGGATGCTGGCTCGTTCAGGTGGTGCCGGATCCCACCAGGCCACCATAGGGGGGAGCGCTTCGATGATGTCGCGCCCATCTCTGACGCATGGGAGCCAGGCCTCGCTCCGAAGCTGCAATGCGAGACGGCTCGGAAACGTGCCCGGACTTGTCTTGTAGCGTGTTCGGTGGGTGCGACAGCCGGGGCAGAAGGCGAAGAGCGTGGCGAGCTGTTCGTACAGCCGCGTTGCGCGCGCGATCGAACGCGCCAACGGTTCTGGACTTCGACCCTCGAACGACCAGTCGAACCGGTAGTCCTCGCCAATCGTCACGTTCTCGTGTTCGTAGGTCGCGTAGTCGAACACCCAGCCGCCGCGCTCGGCGACCCAGTCGAGCAAGCGATCACGCAGCGGACCGGGCCACGGTATCCGGTCATCGACTCGATCCCGCCGGCCCAAGAAGACCTCAACGGGTGGCGCTTCCCACACGCCGACCCGAAGAAGGAACCCGTGGCGAACGAGATTGCTCCGGTCGTCCTCTGCCAGCTCATCTGACCATCCCTCTTCCCATAGCGGGACGTCGGGTAGGAGGCTCGTGATGTGGTCGGGGGGAGCCAGCAATCGCTCCGAGGACGGAGCAAGTTGCTCCAGATCCTGGTACGCCGCCGCGCGCTGGCGGGCCGCCGTCGTCAGCGGACCGACGGCCCCCGACTCTAGCCATTGCGCCCAGTCCTCGCCGAAGGCGAGTTCAGACGCAGGGGTCCACGTGCCGGCCCGAGACGGCAGGGGGAGTGAAGCCAGGCCACGCTCGCGCCGTTGGCGATCGGCTTCGTTCCCTTCCGCTCGACCGGGCTTGAACCAGAACCAGCGACCAGGATCGAAGCCGGCCATCTCGGGAAGCGAGCGTTGGAGGCCGAACGCCGAACGCTCCTCGCGGACAAGGAGGCGCCACATGAAGTCGACAACGGCTCGGCCCGTGGTGGCATCCAATGCAAGACCGTCGAGCCGGTCGAGGATGTTGTCCACGACGTACTCCTGCACGCCGAGCATCGACGCCGGGCCAGCGAGGAGCCGTGCGTCGAGCAGCCGGTCCGCGATGAACGAAACCTGCAGCTCCGGTGGGGGAATCAGCTCTCCAGCCTCGCGCTCGCGGAGTCGAGCAAGGATCAGTTGTGTCCTTCCACCGCGGCCCGACTCGGCAGGCGCCGGGGGCGGGACCAGCTCGCGGGCACCGTCGACGGCCACTGCAGGGATGAGCCGTGCCGCCTGATCGCCGCGAAGATTCCCGATGAGCGCGCGGGTTGCCGCTCGATCCGTGGCGTCGAGGAGTAGGAGCAACTCAAGGAGTGCGACGAAGCCCTGATCTTCCCGACGACGCGCCCATGGCGACAGCTCGCCCGGCCTCAACAGCGTCCATAGCGTCGCCCGCAGATCGGGAGGCGATCCGACGTCCCTAGCCCGTCGGTCTGAGAGATAGTCGAGACCGACCTCGTCCACGGCATCGTCGACCGCGGCGGCGTGAGCCGAGCTCCAGATGTATCCGGGGTCGAAC
>JBKOZM010000159.1:0-20018 GCA_046725855.1 Chloroflexota bacterium
GACTTGTTCGATGCCACAGCTGATCCAAGGCGCGCCGCAATGCTGCTCGAACGATTGGGGTGGGCATCCGCCCAGGCGGGCGACCAGCTGGCCGCGCTGGCCGTCATGCAGGAGGCCGCCACCATGCTGAGCGACCGTCCACCCTCGGTCGAGTCGGCGACGGTCATTGGCAGCCTGGCGTACATGACGTTGTCGCATGGCGGGTATCGACGGGCAATCGACCTGTCGCAGCAGTCGATCGAGCACGCTCGAGCAGTCGGCGCGCGGGACGTCGAAGCCTACGCACTCGACAATCTCGGGATGTCCTACGCGATCCTGGGCGACTGTGAGCGCGGCCTTGCGATGCTCCGTCAATCGCTGGCTTTGACCCGCGACAGTGAATCGATCGACGTCCAGGCCGCGGTCAATCTCAGCAGCACGCTGCTCGACTGTGATCATCCGGACGAAGCGCTGAGCGTTTCGCTCGAGTGGTATGAGTGGGCGAAGCGCCACGGCATGGCCCGCGTGAACGCGGGCTACCTCGGCCTCTTCGCCGGTCATGTGATGACGGTCCTCGGTCGATGGCAGGACGCGCAGGTAGTGTTCGATGAGTTCGGCGCCAACAACCCGACCGGCTTTCACCGAGTCGAGCACGCTGCCTTCAGCGGGTTCCTGGCGCTCCGCACCGGTCGTCCGGACGCGGCGGGATTGCTGCGAACCGCGGAAGCCGACGGCCGCCAATTGATGGAAGACGTCTTCTTCACCGGCCGCCTGTTCGCTGCCCTGATCGAGCAGGGACTCCTCCAGAACCGGCTCGGCGACGCGCGAAGACGGGTCGACGAGGCCCTCGCCTGGTTGTCGGCAACGGACGACGTCCGGTACCGGTCGGGGCTCATCCAATTGGCCGTTCGCGTCGAATCGGAGGCGGCCGCAATCGCCCGTTCGCGCCGCGACCGTGATGCGGAAGCGCGGGCAGTGGCGAACGGACTGGATCGGATGCGATTCCTGCGGGAGCTCATCGCGAAGCACGTGGAAGGCTCGAGCCCGGCCTTCGCGGAGGCGAGGGGCAACCTGGCCCTGGCCGAGGCCGAGGTCACCCGTTTGATCGGGCATTCTGATCCTGATGCCTGGCGCCGCACAGCCGATGCCTTCGCGGCGAGAAGCCGTCGCTACGAAGTCGCGTGGTGCCGCTTTCGTCAGGCGGAGGCGATCCTCGCCGCCTCAGGACCGCGAGCGACTGCCGAGCAGGCACTCGGCGAGGCGTGGTCGATTTGCTCCCGATTGGGAGCGACACCCCTTCAGCGCTCGATCGAAGGGATGGCGCGCATGGCCCGCCTAGAGTTGCCCTCTGTCTCCGAGGGCGATCAAGCGCCAGCGGATGTCGATATGCAGGTCGGTGGCCGACGAAGGACGGACGAGCTGGCCAGGGACGAAGCGGCCGATCCGTTCGGTCTCACGACGCGGGAGCGCGAGGTTCTCGCGCTGCTGGCGGACGGTTACACGAATCGCAGGATCGCCGAGTCGCTCTTCATCAGCCCAAACACGGCCGGGGTGCATGTTTCCAACATCCTCGGAAAGCTTGGCGCTGCCAACCGCGTCGAGGCAGCCGCGGTGGCCATCCGGCTCGGCCTCGCTGGAAACGGCGCGCAAGAGCGGTAAGTCGAGACGCGGCCCCCGCGCGTATGCAGAGCCGGCGGGCTCCCCTGCGTCTCGGGGCGCGGCGGCTGCGTTAGAATCGAACGCGGCCTCCCTCCGATCAGCGGGGCCGTTTGAGCGCTCGAACCTCCGACCCGGACTTCAAACTCGAACCTCCGCACGGGAGCTCGCGACTCTGAACATCACGGCAGTCCTCTTCGTCCTGCTCGCCGTGGGCGTCATTGGGGGCGGCCTGGCGGTCGTGACGCTGCGCAACATCATCCACTCGGCCATCGCCATGATGGTCTGCTTCGGGGCGCTGGCAGGCATGTACGTGCTGCTGGGCGCGCCGATCATCGCGGCCGCGCAGGTGCTCATCTACCTGGGCGCCATCAGCGTCCTGATCCTGTTCGCGATCATGCTGACCCAGGCCGGGGACGCCAACCTGCCGGCGCCGTTCCACCGCCAGGTCTGGCTGGCCGGACTGGTCGCCATCGTGCTGGTGGGCCTCATCGGCTGGGGAGTGGTCGCCACCGACTGGGGCGCCGCAGCAAAGACTGTCGGCGTGCAGCTGGAGGCGATCGCCATCACGCTCTTCACGGACTACGCCCTGCCCTTCGAGATCGTGAGCCTGCTGCTGCTGGCGGCCATCATCGGTGCCATCTTCCTGGCCCGACGCCCGGAAGAGGACGAGCGAGCGAACTGATGGGCCTGGCCGGCTACCTGGTCGTGTCGACCCTCCTGTTCGGGATCGGTGCCTTCGGCTTCCTGGCGCGCCGCAACGCGATCCTGATGCTCATCTCCATCGAGCTGATGCTGAACTCGGTCAACCTCTCGCTGGTCGCCTTCAACGCCTACATCCCAAAGGCCGATAACGCCGGCGCCATCTTCGCCCTCCTGGTCATGGCCGTCGCCGCCGCCGAGGCGACCGTCGGCTTGGCACTCGTCATTGCGATCATCCGCACGCGTCAAACCGCCGAGGTCGACGCCTATTCCGACCTCAAGGAATAGGGCGCGCAGGACCTATGGAGCTGCTGATCGCCCTTATCCCGGCCCTGCCCCTGGCCGGGTTCCTGTTCAACGTCCTCGTTGGGCCGCGCCTGGATCGCGTACCGGTGTACGGCCACGCCGGCGAGGCGCACGGCGAGGCGCACGGCGACGAGCACGGAACGGTCGACGACTCGGGCTTCCGCCCGGTCCCGACCGAGGAGCAGCAGGCCGCCACCAGCCCGCACGCCGGGCACGCCGACGACCTGGCCAACAGCAACGGCGCCGATGGCGTGATCCCGCCCGAGCTGAACGACGGCATCGGCCAGGCCGGGCACGTGACCGAGGGCGGGCCGCAGCCTGTCTACCGCTCCTGGATCGTGCCGGTCGGGCTGGTGGGCGTGGCCTGGATCCTGAGCATGGTCGTGTTCGGAGCCGTGGTCTTCGGCGGCAACGAGTACCACGTGACCCTCTACCAGTGGATCGGCTCCGGCGACTTCCGGATCGACGTCGCGTTCGCGGTGGACGGCCTGACCGCGGCGCTGCTGCTGGTGGTCAGCACGGTGGGCCTACTGGTCCACGTCTACTCGATCGGCTACATGAACGGCGACCGCGGATTCTGGCGCTTCTTCGCCTACCTGAACCTGTTCATGTTCAGCATGCTGCTGCTGATCCTGGGCGACAACTTCCTGCTGCTCTACGTTGGCTGGGAAGCGGTTGGCCTGTGCAGCTACCTACTCATCGGCTACTGGTACAAGAAGCCCTCGGCGGCGGGGGCGGCCAAGAAGGCGTTCGTCGTCAACCGCATTGGTGACTTCGGCTTCGGCCTGGGCGTGATCCTGATCTGGGTCAGCCTGGGCACGCTGAGCTTCCGCGAGGTCTTCGCCCAGATCGGGACGCTGGACGGCGGGACGATCACGCTCATCGCGCTCCTGCTCTTTGCCGGCGCCGTCGGCAAGTCGGCGCAGTTCCCGCTCCACGTTTGGCTGCCCGACGCCATGGAGGGCCCAACCCCGGTCAGCGCCCTGATCCACGCCGCCACCATGGTCAACGCCGGCGTCTACCTGGTGGCGCGCGCCAACCCGATCTTCGCCGAGTCCCCCGCCGCCATGTGGGTGGTCGCCTCGATCGGCGTCTTCACCGCCATCCTGGCCGCCGCCATCGCGCTGACCCAGAACGACATCAAGAAGGTGCTCGCCTACTCGACGGTGAGCCAGCTGGCCTACATGTTCTTCGCCCTCGGCATCGGCGCCTGGGTGGCGGCCATCTTCCACCTCGTCAGCCACGGCTTCTTCAAGGGCCTGCTCTTCATGGGATCCGGCTCGGTGATCCACGGTGCCGACGGCGAGCAGGACATGCGCTACATCGGCGGCCTGCGCGAGCGGATGCCGTGGACCTACCGCACCATGGTGGTCGGCTCCCTGGCCCTGGCCGGCATCCCCATCTTCGCCGGCTTCTTCAGCAAGGACGAGATCCTGGGCGAGGCCTTCAACCGGGGCTATTACCTCTTCTACGTCGTCGGCGTGGTGGTCGCCTTCATGACGGCCTTCTACACGTTCCGGATGATCTTCATGACCTTCCATGGCCGATGGCGCGGCGCGCGCGAGACGTGGCGGCACGTCCACGAGTCGGCGCCGACCATGGTCGCCCCGCTGGTCATCCTGGCCGTGCCGACCATCCTGGCCGGGCTGCTGCTCGGCATCCCGCCGGAGGGCGGGCTCATCCACGGCTGGCTGGAGGATGTCTTCGCCAGATCCGAGGAGGCCGGCATCCTGCCCGGCTCGCTGGCAGCCGGCGAGCATCACGGCTTCGAGCTGCTCGGCTTCGGCGGCCTGCTGCTGCTGGTCGGCGCCGCGGTGGGCATCGCCGGCATCTGGGTCGCCTACCGCTGGTACGTCCTCGACCCCGAGGCGCCGGGCCGCTTCGTCAACCGGATCCCCTTCGGGCTGGGTCCGGGCATGTATGCCGCCAGCGTGAACAAGTACTACTTCGACGACGTCTACCAGTTCGCCTTCGCGCGCGGCGGCGTCCTGCTCGCCAACGCGCTGTGGTGGTTCGACGCCAAGGTCATCGACGGCGCCGTCAACGGCGCCGGCTGGATCGCCGCACGGCTGGGCGGGCTGCTGCGCCGGGTCCAGACCGGCCGCGTCGAGAACTACGGCCTGGGCATGGCGGCCGGCCTGGTGGTGGTGCTGATCGCCTACCTGGTGAGCCGGCCATGAGCGAGTGGCCGATCCTGACGCTGGTCGTCTTCACCCCGCTGCTCGGGGTCCTGGCGCTCCTGCTCCTGCCGGGTGACGCCCATCGGGCCATCCGCTGGGTGGCCCTGCTGGCGGCGCTGGCCAGCCTCTTCTTCTCGCTCGTCCTGCTGGGCTACGACACCGGCGGCCCGGAGTTCCAGTTCCGCGAGGAGGTGGAGTGGATCCCGGCCTTTGGGATGGGCTATCGCATGGGGGTCGACGGCCTGTCGGTGGTGCTGGTACTGCTGACCACCGTCCTGTCGGTGGTCGCCATCCTCTACTCCTGGGACCCGATCCGCACCCGGGTCAAGGAGTACTACGCCGTCATGCTGCTGCTGATGGTCGGCATGCTGGGCGTGTTCGTCAGCCTGGACCTGTTCCTGTTCTACGTGTTCTGGGAGATCAGCCTGATCCCGATGTATCTGGTCATCGGGATCTGGGGCGGGCCACGGCGCATCTACGCCACCGTCAAGTTCGTGATCTACACCCTGGTCGGCTCGCTGCTGATGCTGGTCGCCATCCTGGCGGTGGCGATCACCCACGGCGCCGAGACGGGGACGTTCACCTTCGCCTACGAGCAGCTTCGCGGTTTCCCCTACGCGGATGGGCTGCAGGCGCTGGCGTTCGTCGCCTTCTTCCTGGCCTTCGCCATCAAGGTGCCGATGTGGCCACTCCACACCTGGCTGCCCGACGCCCACGTCGAGGCGCCCACCGCCGGCTCGATCATCTTGGCGGCGGTGCTCCTGAAGCTGGGCGGCTACGGCTTCCTGCGCTTCAGCCTGCCGCTGCTGCCCAATGCGGCCATGGAGTTCGCCCCCATCGTCATCGCCCTCTCGATCGTGGCCATCGTGTACGGCGCGCTCGTCAGCATGGTCCAGCCCGACCTCAAGAAGCTGATCGCCTACTCGAGCGTCTCGCACATGGGCTTCGTGACGCTGGGCACCTTCGTCTTCAACCAACAGGGCCTGTCCGGCGCCGTGTTCCAGATGGTCAGCCACGGGGTCACGACCGGGGCCCTCTTCCTGCTGGTGGGCGTCATCTACGAGCGCACCCACGACCGGATGATCGCCCACATGGGCGGCCTGAACGCCCGGCTGCCGCACTATGCGGCGCTGTTCGGCCTCTTCACCTTCGCCAGCATCGGGCTTCCGGGCCTGTCCGGCTTCGTGGGCGAGTTCCTGGTGGTGCTGGGCGCGTTCCGCTACAGCGGCTGGGTGGCGGCCGCGGCGATGTTCGTGGTCATCCTCAGCGCGGTCTACATGCTGTGGATGTTCCAGCGCGTCTTCTTCACCGTGCCCTCCGACTGGATGCGCCGCTGGTGGCCGAGGCTGACCGACCTGACCCGCACCGAGTGGCTGTCGCTGGCCCCGTTGGTGCTGCTGGCGGTGGGGCTGGGCGTCTTCCCCGGGCCGGTGCTCGACGCCATCGCAGGGCCGATGCAGCGCATCGTCGAGGCGGTCAGCGGGTCAAGCGGCCTGACCTCGCTGGCGCTGCCGTGGTGAGGATGGGCTGACGTGGAACCCACCCTCGACGAGCTGCTGACGCTCCTGCCGGAGCTGATCCTGACCGTCACCGTGCTGACGGTCATCACCGTCGATCTCTTCCTGTCGCGCGGCCTGAAGTGGCTGCTGACCCCCATCACCGTCCTGGGCCTGCTGCTGGCCGGCGTCGGCTGCATCCTGGTCCTGGGCGTCAACGCCAGCGTCTTCGCCGGCTTCTACGTGGTCGACGACCTGTCGGTCTTCTTCAAGGGAGCCACGATCGTGATCGGGGTACTGGCTGCGCTGTTCGGGCCGCCGTACCTGATCTCACGGCGCCTGCCGCTCGGCGAGTTCAACGCGATCCTGCTGTTCAGCCTGCTGGGCATGTTCGTGCTGGCCAGCAGCTCGGACCTCATCACCCTGTTCCTGGGCCTTGAGCTGATGGTGATGCCGTCCTACCTGCTCACCGGCTTCCACAAGACCGATCGGTACAGCAACGAGGGCGGCCTCAAGTACTTCCTGCTCGGCTCCTTCGCCTCGGCCATCCTGCTGCTCGGCATCAGCTGGGCCTTCGGCCTGACCGGCAGCACCCGGCTGGCCGACCTGGGTGCCGGGCTGCTGGCCAGCGGGCCGGCGGGATTGGTGGCCATCGGCCTGCTGACCGTGGGCGCCACCTTCAAGGTGGCGGCCGTTCCCTTCCACTACTGGACCCCGGATGCTTACCAGGGCGCGCCAACTCCGATCACCGGCTTCCTGTCGGTGGGACCCAAGCTGGGCGCCTTTGCGCTGCTGGTCCGCCTGTTCGTGGTGGGGTTGGGCGCCGAGCGCGCCGACTGGCTGGCGGTGATGGCCGTGCTGGCGGTGCTGACGATGACCGGCGGCAACATCGTGGCCCTGGCCCAGACCAACGTGAAGCGCATGCTCGCCTATTCGAGCATCGCCCACACCGGCTACATCATGGCCGGCCTGGCCGCCTTCGCGGCCGCCACCTCGCCGGCGATCCAGCAGCAGGGCATCGAGGCGGTGCTGTTCTACGTGCTGGGCTACGGCGTGATGAACATCGCCGCCTTCGCGGTGGTCGGCATGCTGCAGCGCGATCCGCGCCGCTACGGCGGGCTGGCCAGCTTCGCCGGCCTGGCTGGGCGCGCTCCGGCACTCGCCGCGGCGATGGCGATCCTGCTCCTGTCGCTGACCGGCATCCCGCCCACCGTCGGCTTCTTCGCCAAGCTGTACGTGCTGCTGGCGGCGGTCGACGCCGGGCTCGGCTGGCTGGCGGTCTTGATCGCCCTGAACGCCGCACTGGCCGCCTTCTACTACCTGCGCGTGATCGTCTACATGTACATGCGCGACCCCGAGGCGGACCCCGCGCCCATCGAGCGACATCCGCTCGGCTCCGTGGCCCTGGCGCTGTCGGTGGCCGGCGTGGTCCTGCTGGGTCTCTTCCCGGAGCCGATCCTGGGCTTCCTGCGGACCTCCGCCGGCAGCCTCTTCTAGCCGATGCCGGCTTCCTCAGGCGAGCGTGGGCTGGACGCTGCCGCACGCCGGCTCCTGGGCGACCGCCGCATGCTGATCGCCACCAACCGCGGTCCGGTGACCTTCCTGCCAGCCCCGGATGGCGGCGTCCGGCCGCGACGCGGCAGCGGCGGCCTGGTGACCGCGTTGAGCCAGGTCGGGCGCCACCTGCCGGTCACCTGGCTGGCGGCCGCGCTCAGCGAAGGCGACCGGCGCGTGGCCGCCCACCCATCACTGGCCGAGCGCTGGCAGACCGACGATCGGCAACGGGTCCGATTCGTGGCGTTGGACCGATCTGCCCAGGAGGCGGCCTACGGCGTCATCGCCAACCCGCTGCTCTGGTTCCTCCAGCACCAGATGTGGAACCTGCCCGAGCGCCCGATGATCGACGCCTCCACGATCCGGGCCTGGGAAAAGGGCTACGTCCCGGTGAACCGCGCCTTCGCCGAGGCTGCGCTGCGCGAGACGCCGGACGATCCGGAGCCACGGATCATGCTCCACGACTATCACCTCTACCTGGCCGCGGCCGAGGTCCGTCGCCTGCGGCCGGGGGCCGTGATCAGCCACTTCACCCACATCCCCTGGCCGCCCTCCTCGCTGTGGCAGGCCATCAGCCCGGAAATCCGGACCGGGATCGTGGCGGGCCTGGCGGCCAGCGACGTGGTGGGCTTCCAGACGCAGCGCTACGCCCACAACTACCTGCGCTGCGTCGAATCCTTCCTGCCCGATGCCGCCGTCGACTACCGGGCCGGATCCATCACCCTCCCCGATGGCCACGTTGCGCGGGTGCGCCATTACCCGATCTCGATCGACGTCGAGGCCACGCGGCGGGTGGCCGCCTCGCGCGCAGCGCAGCGCCGTGCCGCGCAGCTGGTGGCGGGGAGCGGGCGGCAGATTATCGTGCGGGTCGATCGGCTGGAGCCGTCCAAGAACATCCTGCGCGGATTCGCCGCCTTCGAGGCGCTGCTCCAGCGCTCGCCGCGGCTGCGCGGCCAAGTCACCTTCCTCGCCTTCCTGGTTCCGTCGCGGACGGGGCTGCGCGAGTACGGCGAGTACGGCCGCAAGGTGCAGGCGGCGGTGGAGCGCATCAATGCCCGCTTCGGGCGGGCCGGCTACCGTCACATCCAGATCTTCTACGAGAACGACTACGCCCAGGCACTGGCTGGCCTGTCGATCGCCGACGTAGTCCTCGTCAACCCACTGGTCGACGGCATGAACCTGGTCGCCAAGGAGGCGGCCGCGGTCAGTGCGCGGGATGCGGCGATCGTGCTGTCAGAGACGGCCGGCGCCTTCGACCAGATGGCCGACGGCGTGCTGCCGGTGGCGCCGGCGGACGTGGCCGGCACCGCGGATGCGCTGGCCGCCGGCCTGGTGATGACGCGCCACGAGCGCGCTGAGCGTCTCGCGCGGTTGCGGGAGGGTGTCGAGCGAGAGGACATCACCTGGTGGCTGCGAAGCCAGCTGACGGACCTCGTGAGCGTCGTCGCCCGCCGCTAGTCCATCGGTCCTATCCGAGTCCGCGGCGGATCGTTGGTAGACTCCGGCCCGTCATGCGACGTCGCACCGGCCTGCTGCTGCCCCTGCTGCTGGCGCTGGCGGGCGCCGTGCTGATCGTTGGCGGCAGCCTCGATCTCGACCAGCCCGGGTCCAGCCTGCCGCCGATCCCGGACCCCACCAGCCCGGTGGCGATCACCAGCCACACGATCCGGCCCAGCCCGTCGCCGGGGGATTCGGCCACGCCGGCGCCGACGCCCAGCCCCACGCCCATTCCCGATGACTGGGTGGCGGTTCAGCTGCAGATCGAGACGGTGGGCATCAACGTCCGGGTCAAGCAGGCCCACACCAAGGCCGAGTGCGACTTCCCCCTTGACGACGCGGCGTACGTGCTGTGCGGCGGGGCGCAGCCGGGCCGCAACAACAACACCTACATCTTCGCCCACGCCATCCTGAGCCTGTTCAAGCCGCTGTGGAACGTGCAGATCGGGGCGGAGGTCAAGGTGCTCATGTCCGACGGCGCCGTGCTGCGCTACGTCGTGACCGAGGTGCGCCCCAACGTCAGCTGCCCGGACAACCGCGAGCCGGTGCCCGGGGGCCTGCCGCTGGCGCTCAAGTACGCATCACCCTGGCCGGCGTGTGACGGCCAGGTCTGGACGCAGCCCACCGACCACGAGCGGCTGACCCTCCAGACCAGCCAGGGCTTCAACAGGAACTACGGCGAGCTGGTGGTGATCGCCGAGCCACTGCGGGCCGGCTGAGCCTCGCGACGCCGCCTCGCGCCGAGCAGCAGCGCGGGCGGGAGGGTCAGCACCGCCACCGCCAGTGCGATCGCCAGCACCAGGCGCAGCACGTCGGCTGCCTGTTCGCGCGACCAGGTCTCCAGCAGGTCGACCAGCGCCAGGCTGGCGTGCGGGTCGACGCCCACGAACTCGGCGTGCCCCAGGGTCACGACCAGCGCGTCGCGCCGCCCCGGATCATTGATGAGCGTCGTCAGCTCGTCGATCCGGTTCTGGCCGATGCTGGTCAGCAGCGCCAGCCCAACGCTCATCCCCAGGGTGCGGGTGATCTGCAGCATGGCGCTGGCCACGCCGTAGGCCGATCGGCCGGCCGCTGCCACCGCCGACGTCGCCCGCGGCGACACGGTCAAGCCGAAGCCGGCACCGAAGATCGCCAGGTCGCGGGTGAGCTGCGCCAGGTCGGTGTGGGTGCTCCATTCCAGGGACAGCCACAGCGCGCCAACCGTGACGAGCACGCCCGCCACCGTGGTCAGCCGCTCACCGGCGAAGGCGGAGAGGACGCCCCCCAGCACGGCGCCGCCGGCGATGGCCAGCGTGAGCCCGGTAAGGGCCGTGGCGGACAGATCGGCGCCGCCGTTCAGCACGCGGTTGACGAAGACCGGCCCACCGATGATCGCGGTCACCAGCGTGTAGCCGGTCAGCAGGCTGACCAGGTTGGCGGCCGCGAAGCGCCGGTCGCGGAACAGGCGCGGGTCGACCAGCGGGTCGCGCAGCCGGAGCTCGAGCGCCACGAACAGCGCGATGGCGACGACGGCCAGCGCTCCGCCGCCGAGGACGATGGGGTCGTCCCAGCCGCGCTGGCCGGCCAGCGTCAGGGCTCCGACCCCGGCCAGCAGCGCCACGCTGATCAGCAGCCCGCCGGCCAGGTCGATCCGGCCGCCGGCGCGTGGCGTCTCGATGCCGCCGGCCACGATGTAGATGAGCAGCAGCGTGACGATGGCGGCCGGCACGTTAAGGAAGAAGATCCACTGCCAGGTGGCCAGGTCGACGCCGGGCAGCGGCAGTGTGAAGCGCAGCAGCACCCAGGCGCCGTAGGCGGGCCCGACCGCCATGCCCACGAACGTGGCCGCGCCCTCGACCCCGAGCGCCACCGCCCTGGCCCGTCCCACGAACAGGTGGCTGGCCAGCGCCATCGACAGTGGCACCAGCGCCCCGCCGCCCAATCCCTGCACCACGCGCGCGGCGATGAGCCAGTCCAGCCCCGCCTCCGGGCCGGCCACGCGGGCCAGGCCGGCGCCCAGGCTGCCGGCCGCGAACAGCAGCAGCGCGGCGACGTACAGCCGGCGCGCGCCCCACAGGTCGGCCGCTCGCCCGGCCAGGGGCATGGCCAGCAGGTAAGCCAGCAGGTAGGCGTTGACGATCCAGGACGCACGCGACAGGTCGGCCCAGCCGCCGAAGTCGGCCACGATCGAGGGCAGCGCGATCGCCACCACCATGAGCTCGGCGCCGCCCAGGAAGACGCCCAGCGAGGCAACGACCAGCACCGCCCAGGCGGCCACGGGATTGAGCTGGATGGAGGGCTGCTCCGGGCCGCTCACAGGTCGACGCGCTCGAGCCTGGCGGCGCCGACGACCAGGAACGCGGCGCTGATGGCCAGTGCCAGCCCGGACGAGCGCAGGGCCTCGCCGATCGGGCGCGTCGTCTCGCCGAAGGAGGCTAGCAGGGCGAGGCCGGGGACTGGCATGGGCGAGCCCGCCGGCGCGGCGAGGAACACCGTCGCCAGCAGGACCGCGCCGGCGATCACGATCGTGACCAGCGCCCCCACGGCGGGCCGCAGGAGCGTGCCGACCAGCAGGCCGCAGGCCGTCGCCGCCAGGCCGATGGCCACAACGCCGGCGCAGACGACGACGAATGCGCCGACCCTGCCGGCCAGGAACGCCTCACCCAGGGACAGCGCCGCCAAGGTCGCCGAGGCCGTCAGGCCGATGGCCAGCACCACGGCGAAGGCCACGAACCAGGCCAGCAGGAGGGTGGTGCGCGGCACGGCCCGCACCGCCAGCCAGCCGAGCCTGCCGTTGCGCCGCTCGCTGGCGAGGGTGGCTGCGGCGATGCCGGCGCTCAACGCCAGCGCGGCCGCCAGTCCGAGCGCATACCAAGCCGACCGCTCCAGGATGAGCCCGGCTACGACCAGCTCGGCCAGATCCGGCAGCAAGGCCACCGGCAGGCTGGCGGCGAGCAGCAGGACCAGGATCGCCAGCAGCCGGTAGCTCAGCCACAGCTCGCGAAGGGCAAGCCCGACGAGCGTCGCGAACCGGCTCACGCGGACGCTGCGGGCAGCAGGTCGGCCCGTTGGCGGGCCGCCAGCGCCTCGATGCCCCGCAGCGATGAGGGCAGGCCCGCCCGCTCGAGCTCCTCGACCCTGGCGGCCATCGCCAGCTTCCCGTCACGGAGGAAGGCGAGCTGGGACATCAGACCGGTGTCGCTGGCCGGATAGCGGCTGGCCAGCAGGACGGTGCGGCGCGGCCCAGGGAAATGGAGCAGGCGATCGCGCTCCTCGGGCTCCACGGCGCGCAGCGGCTCATCGAGAAGCACCACCTCCGGGTCGGTGAGCATGGCGGCCGCCAGCGCGGTCTTCTGGGCCAGCGCCGTCCCGCCGCGTGAGATGGGGCGATCGACGCCGGCCGCCAGCCGATAGGCCTCGATCGCGGCCTCCACCCGGCGCCAGCGCTCGGCCCGGTCGTAGCCGGCCAGGCGGGCGGCAAGCTCGAGCGCCTCCTTGGGCGAGAGCCACGGGTAGATCCCCGGCTCGGCGCCCAGGTAGGCGACCCGGCGAGCCCAGCCGGCCGGTGTGTCGTCCGCACGGCTCAGCCCGGCCATGAGCACCCGGCCGGCAGACGGGCGCGACAGGCCAGCCAGGATTCGCAGCAGCGCGGATGCGCTCTCCTCGGGACGCGACACGATCAGCAGCCGGGCCCCAGCCGGCACCCGCAGGTCGAGCCCATCAAGGAGCCTCGTGCGGCGGTGCGAGCGGTGCAGGCCGTGCACCTCGACCGCGGACGGGTCCAGCAGGCCGGCCGAGCGAGACGCCCACAGCGCGTCGGGCGTTGAGCTCGTCAGGGCGCACCTCCTCGGTCGCAGCGGTGCCGGAGGGCGGCCAGTCTAGCACCCCCTTGACGCCATTCCAGGCGCCACATATCATAAGCACTCGCTTATATCAATCCGCATTTGATAAAGAAGCGCTACGAGATGACCCTTCCCGTCGAGACCGGCGACGAGCGCGACCTGCGCCGGCTGCGAGTCCTGTACCGAGCCCTCGGCGACGAGACGCGGCTCCGCGTCATCGGCCTGCTCGCCGAGCTCGGGCCAATGCCGGTCAACCGGCTCTCCGCCCGGGTCGGGCTGTCGCAGCCGCTCATCAGCTGGCATCTGCGCATCCTGCGCCTGGCGGGCCTGATCGACACGCGTCGCCAGGGCCGCGAGGTGATCTGCCAGCTGCGGACGGCCGCCTTCGACGAGCTCCACGAGTCCGAGGCGCGGCTCGTCGGCGGGGCGCTCTCCATCGAGCGAGCGCCGGCGGCCGGCCGCCGGGGGGTGACCGATGTCGGCTAGCCATCCCAGCGCCCACGACCTGCGGCGCGGCGACTCGCTCCTCTCGGCCCGCGCCAAGGAGATGGGCCGGGCGCTGCTGGCGCCTGTCGTGCGCCTGGCGGTGCGGATGCACCTGACCGCCAACACGGTGACGGTGGTGGGCTTCCTGATTGTGGCGGTGGCAGCCGGTCTGGTGGGCACCGACAACCTGCTGGCCGGCGCCGCGGTCCTGGTGGCGGGGTCCCTGCTCGACGCCGTGGACGGCGCGCTGGCGCGGGCCACTGGCGGCACCACCGCCTTCGGCAGCTTCCTGGACTCGACCCTGGATCGCGCCGCGGAGGCGATCCTGTACGGTGGCGTGGCCGCCTACTACCTCACCACCGCTGCCGAGCCAACCGGGCCGGTGCTGCTGGCGCTGGTCGCCATGGCAGGCTCGTTCATGGTCAGCTACACCCGCGCGCGAGCGGAGGGGATCGGCGTCTCGGCCACCATCGGGCTGGCGCCGCGCATGGAGCGCCTCGTCCTGCTCGTGGCCGGCATCCTGCTTGCGGGGCTCGGACTGGAGATCGGTCTGACCGGCGCCATCGGCGTCATCGCCGTCCTCTCGGTGGCGACCACCATCCAGCGCATCTGGCACGTCCATCGGCTCAGCAACACCTCAGGGGAGAATGCATAACGTGGCTCACGGCAACGGCAAGAGCGCGACCAACGGCAGGCGCGCGTCGGACGGCAAGGTACGCGTGGCGATCGTGGGCGTGGGCAACTGCGCCTCGAGCCTGGTGCAGGGCCGCTACTACTACCAGGACGCAAAGGCGGGTGACTTCGTCCCCGGCCTGATGCACGTCAACCTGGGCGGCTACCACATCCGCGACATCGACTTCGTGGCCGCGTTTGACGTCGATCGCGAGAAGGTGGGCAAGGACCTGTCCGAGGCGATCTTCGCCGGCCAGAACAACACCTACAAGTTCGCCGACGTGGCACCCATCGGCGTGACCGTCGAGCGCGGCATGACCCACGACGGGCTGGGCAAGTACCTGAGCCAGGTCATCCACAAGGCACCGGGACCGACCGCCGACGTGGTCGGCATCCTCAAGGAGCGCGAGGTCGACGTCCTGGTCTCGTACCTGCCGGTCGGCAGCGAGACGGCCACCAAGTGGTACGTCGAGCAGGCCTTGCAGGCGGGCGTGGCCTTCGTGAACGCGATCCCGGTCTTCATCGGGCGCGAGCCGTACTGGCAGCGCCGATTTGCCGAGGCCGGGCTGCCGATCATCGGCGACGACATCAAGAGCCAGGTAGGCGCCACCATCACCCATCGGGTCCTGACCCGCCTGTTCATGGACCGCGGGGTACGCATCGACCGCACCTACCAGCTGAACTTCGGCGGTAACACTGACTTCCTGAACATGCTCGAGCGCGAGCGGCTTGAGTCGAAGAAGATCAGCAAGACGAACGCGGTGACCAGCATGCTCGACTACGAGATTGGCGAGGACGAGGTCCACGTCGGCCCGTCGGACTACGTGCCATGGCTCAAGGACCGCAAGTGGTGCCATATCCGCATGGAGGGCACCACCTTTGGCGACGTGCCGCTTAACCTGGAGCTCAAGCTGGAGGTCTGGGACTCGCCCAACAGCGCCGGGGTGATCACCGATGCGATCCGCTGCGCCAAGCTGGCCCTCGACCGGGGCCTGGCGGGCACGCTCGTCGCCCCATCGGCCTACTTCATGAAGTCGCCGCCCCAGCAGATCCACGACGACGTGGCGCACGCCCGGGTGGAGGCCTTCATCCGCGGCGACGACAACGAGACCCTGGTGGGCACCGAGACGCCGCCCCGCAGGACGATGCGGAAGCTGGCCGCCGGCACGGCGAAGGCGGTCGCGGGGGCTGACTGAGCTGGCCACGCCATCCCTGACCGGCGCCTCCCGGCCGGCCGTCCGCGCCAAGGCGGCGCCCGCCGCGGCCGCGCCACCCGCCGAGCGCAAGCGCGAGCTCCTGGCCTACCTCGCCTACCGGGCGGCGGAACGGGTCATCGGCGCCCTTCCACGGCGCGTGGTGTTGCCGCTGGCCGCAGCGGTGGGCAACGCCGCCTACGACCTGGCCGGCGACAAGGGACGGGTGGTGCGCGAGAACCTGGCCCGTCCGCTTGGGCTGCCGGCGGACCACCGACGCGTGCGCCGTGCGGCGCGCCGCGCCTTCCGCAACTATGCGAAGTACCTGGTCGACGTGATGCGGCTCTCGGCGGAGGGACCGGAGGTCATCCGCCAGCTGGTCGAGATCGAGAACATGTCGCTGCTCGACGAGGCCAAGGCGCCCGGCAAGGGCGTGCTGCTGTGCACGGTGCACGTCGGCGCCATGGATCTCATCGCCCCGCCCCTGAGCCTGCGCGGCGAGAAGCTGAACGTGGTCGCCGACGACACCACCTACGGACGTCTGTATGAGCACCTCAAGGAGGTCCGCGCCCGCCACGGCCTGACCCTGGTCGGCTGGCGGCGGCTGCGCAGCCTGATCCGGGCGCTGCGCGACCGCGAGAACCTGGTCCTGTTCTGCGACGGCGGCTACCGGCGCGGTGACGTACCGGTCGAGTTCCTGGGCGAAGCCACCACCTTCCCGGCCGGGCCGGCGACCCTCTCAGCCCGCTCCGGCGCGCCGATGCTGGCGGTCGCGGCGCTTCGCACCCGGAGCGACGGTTTCTATGCCGCCGGACTGCCCCTGGTCTGGGCCGCCAGCGACGAGCCGGCCGAGCTGTACCGCGCCACTCAGGCGCTGGCCGACGAGCTTGGCGGGGTGATCGCCGCCGATCCGGGCCAGTGGTACATGTTCAGGCCGGTCTGGCCGGAGACCGATGCGGACCGGGCCCGGGCACGCGCTGCGCTGGACCGCGCGCGCCGCGGCGAGGACTGGACGAAGGCGCGCGCCTAGCCGATGCGGAGCCTCCTGCTGCGCTTCGGCCTGAACGTGGCGGACCTCGTGGTCCGATCATTGCCGCGCGGCGTGGCGTACCCGGTTGCCGACCTGGCTGGCCGCGCCTGGTATCGGTCCGCGCCAGCCCGCCGGGCGCTCGTTGCGGAGAACCTGGCCCGCGTCTGCGCCGCCACCGGGCGCCCGACGTCGGGCCGTGCCTTCCGGCGGCTTGTGAAACGCGCCTTCGTGGAGCACGCCCGCATGTACCTCGAGACCCTCCGCGCCCCGCACTACCCGGATGCCAAGATCGACGACATCGTGCGAGCCGAGGACTGGGAGCGCTGGCAGCGCGTGATGCGCGGCGGCGCGGTGGTGGCCACCGCCCACTTCGGCAGCTTCGAGCCATTCGGCCACCTGGTGGCGGCCCGCGGCATCAGCGGCGTGGCGCCGGTCGAGGAGATCGAGCCACGGGCCCTGTACGAGTTCCTCCTCTCGCGACGCGCCGCCGGGCGCGGGGTCGTGGGCATCCCACTCTCTCGCGCGCTGCGGCGCATGGTCGAGACGCTGCGCGCCGGCCAGATCGTGGCCATCGCCGCGGACCGTGACCTGGCCGGCGACGGGATCCCGGTCCAGATCTTCGGCCATCCGACGACGCTGCCGGCCGGACCCGCCGCGCTGTCGCTGCTGACCGGCAAGCCGCTCATGCTCGCCACCTGCCAGCGATTGGGGCCGGAGCGGTTCCTGGGCCGCGGCTGGGCGGTGGAGGCGGAGCTGAGCGGCAACCGCCAGGCGGACACCGCCGCGCTGACGCGCGCCCTGGCAGCCGGCTACGAGCAGGCGGTTGCCGTCGCCCCGGAGCAGTGGTTTGCCATGTTCCAGCCCTACTGGAGCGACCAGCGCGAACCTGAGGCGTCGTGAGCGGCAGGCGACCCCGTTCCGGAGCGGAGCGTGGCAAGGCGGACATGCACCTGCACACGCTCTACTCGGACGGGACGGCGGAGGTCCGCGCGCTGCTCGACCACGTGGAGCGCCACACGGACCTGGACCTGATCGCCATCACCGACCACGAGCGGATCGACGGCGCGCTGCGCGCCCGCGAGATCCACGCGGCGGGCGACTACTCGTTCGAGCTGGTGGTGGGCGAGGAGGTCACCACCCGGCGCGGCCACCTGCTGGCCCTCTTCGTGGAGGAGCGGATTCCCGCGCTGCGCCCGCTGGAGGAGACCCTGGAGCGCGTGCGCGAGCAGGGCGGGCTGGCGATCGCGCCGCACCCGATGGCCCCGCTCACCCCCAGCCTTGGACGGCGCAGCCTGCTGCGGCTGCATGCCGATCCGGATGAGCGCCACCGCCTGGACGCGATCGAGTTGCTGAACCCCAGCGCCGCCGGCCGCTCCCGGCGCCTGGCCCGACAGCGCCTGAACGAGCAGGTGCTGCGCCTGCCCGCGGTCGGCAACTCCGACGCCCACGTGCTCGAGGGCGTGGCCACTGCCTGGACCTGGTTCGCCGGCACGAGCGCCGCCGACTATCGGGCGGCGTTGGCGCAGGGGGAAGTCGAGCCGGACGGCGAGCCCTGGAGCCAGTGGCACAATGTGTCCGTGTACGGCCGCCAGCTCGTCGCCAAGGCGCGGCACCTGCGGCACACGCTCCGTCCCACGGGAGAGTGGCGATGACCCGAACCCAGCCGGCCCCCGCGGTAGAGCGCGAGTCAGAGGGGCGCGGTCAGGCGGCGCCATCGGTCCAGCCCCAACCGGAGCGCGGCCCGCTCAAGGTGGCGATCGTCAGCCCGTACGGCTACCCGCACCCCGGCGGCGTGAACGAGCACGTCCGGCACACGTACGAGGCAATGCGGCGGCTGGGCCACGACGCGTGGATCATCACCAGCAAATACGGCAAGGAACGCGAGGACGAGGGGCGCGTCATCCGGCTCGGCACCGGCTACGCATTCCCGGCCAACGGCAGCATGGGCCGCGTCACGCTCGGCTGGCGCTTCAAGGAGCAGGCGCGCGAGCTGCTGGCCGAGCATCGCTTCGACATCCTGCACTTCCACGAGCCGCTGGTGCCGTTCCTGTCGCCCACCGTCCTCGACCAGTCCGAAACGATCAACGTCGCGACCTTCCACGCCTTCGGCGGCTTCTCGCCGTCGTACTGGGTCGGCCGCCGCTTCGCCGGCGGGCTGGTCGAGAAGCTGGACGGGCGCATTGCGGTCAGCGGCGCGGCGCGCCATTTCATCAGCCGCTACTTCCCCGGCGACTACCGCATCATCCCCAACGGGGTCGACCTGGACCGATTCGGCGATGCCGAGCCGCTCGAGGAGTGGCGCGACGGCACGATCAACATCCTGTTCGTCGGCCGCTTCGAGGAACGCAAGGGACTGATCCACCTGCTCAAGGCCTATCACCGGTTGCGCAAGCGCCACGTCGACGCGCGACTGCTGGTGATCGGCAGCGGCCCGAAGGCGCGCGAGTATCGGCGCTTCGTGGGGCTGCGCCAGATCCGCGACGTCGAGTTCCTGGGCCGCCTGACCGATACTGACAAGGCTCGCTTCTTCGCTTCGGCCGACATCTTCTGCTCACCCGCGACCGGGCAGGAGAGCTTTGGGGTCGTGCTGCTGGAGGCGATGGCCGCCGGAGTGCCGATCGTGGCCAGCGACATCCACGGCTACAAGAACGTCGTCCAGCGCGGAGTGCAGGGCCTGCTGGTCGAGCCGAAGAACCATCGCGCGCTGGCGGCGGCCCTCTACCGCCTGGCCAACGACCCGGAGCTGCGCCACCGCATGGGCGATGCCGGGCGAGCCCGCGCGCCCGAGTACAGCTGGGATCGGGTCACCCAGCAGATCGTCGACTTCTACCACGAGGTCCGCGAGCGAGTGGCAGCCACTCGCTGAGCTCGCGCCTAGGCGATCGGCCTCCGGAAGTTCAGGCCCTTGCGGTGCACGCGGAAGCCGTTGGCCTCGTAGACCCCCAGCGCCCCGGTTGGGTTCTCGGCGTCGACGCCCAGTACCGCGCTCGTCATCCCATCGTCGCGCAGCGCGCGCAACGACTCGGCAACCATGGCCCGTGCCAAGCCGCGGCCGCGCCATGGGCGTCGCACGCTGACGCCGTTCAGCTCGCCACGTCGCTCGCCTGACTGCTCGTTGTAGCCGGTCATGATCCGGTTCATGACCACGCCCGCCACCTGGTCGCCATCCCACGCCACCCGCCACAGCTCCGGCCTGAAGTCGGGGCCGCTGAAGAAGCGCTCATAGGAGTTGTCGTCCTCCGTCGCGCCCCAGTGGTCGCGGAAGGCCTCGGCGTCGGCCGCCCAGATCGCCCGATAGTCCGCGGGCAGCACCGGCCGGAACTCCAGTCCGGCAGGCATCGGCAGGTCGACGATGTCCTCCAGATCGGGCCGCAGCATCTCGAAGAACCAACGTACGACCTTGAAGCCTTCGGACTCCAGCAGTCGGGTGCGCCGCGCCTGTGACT
>JBKOZM010000160.1:0-3005 GCA_046725855.1 Chloroflexota bacterium
GCCGTAGATCGGCTGCTTTCCGGCGCGATACTCCGCCACCTGCTCCGGGAACGCGGCCAGCACGGCCTCCACCTCCGTGGCGATCAGGCCGGCGTCGCTCAGCTGCGCCAGCCCCTCGCGCTCGATCACCGCCCGCGGCGACTCGCCACTGGCGAAGGTCGTGGCCAGGACCGCCTTGGCGTTGGTTGCCGACACGTGGCCCGCCTCCACCTCCCCGATCAGCTCCACCAGGCTCTCCGGCCGCAGCTTGACGGCCGATGCCCGCAGGCCCTCTGCCGCATGCTGGTTCAGGAGCCGGCTGAACTCGCCGGTCATCCAGTTGGCGGCCACCTTGGGCGCGATCCCGCCGGCCACCACCTCGTCGAAGTAGTCGGCCAGGGCCACGTCCGCGGTCAGCACCCCGGCGTCGTAGGCGGAGAGGCCGAGCGATTCCACGTAACGAGCCCGGCGGGCCGCCGGCAGCTCCGGCAGGCTCGACCGCAGCTCCTCGATCCAGGCCGGTGACGGTCGCAGCGGCGGCAGATCGGGCTCGGGGAAGTAGCGGTAGTCGTTCGCCTCTTCCTTGCTTCGTTGGGAGATCGTGCGGCCCGCGTTCTCCTCCCAGCCCCGCGTCTCCTGGATCAGCCGCTCCCCCTTCTCGAGCGCCTCGGCATGGCGCTCGACCTCGAACTCCATCGCGCGCTCCAACGAGCGGAAGCTGTTCAGGTTCTTGACCTCGACCTTGGTGCCGAACCTCTCCGAGCCCATCGGTCTCAGGCTGACGTTGCCCTCGATCCGCATGGAGCCGGTCTCCATGTCGCCGTCGGAGGCACCGATGTAGCGCAGGATGTCGCGCAGCGTCTCGCCGTAGGCGCGCGCCTGGGCCGGTGACCGGATGTCCGGCTCGGTCACGATCTCCATCAGCGGCACGCCGGCCCGGTTGAAGTCGACCAGCGTATGCCCGCGACCGCCATGCAGCAGGCGCGCCGTGTCCTCCTCCAGGTGCGCGCGGGTGATGCCGATGCTGACCTCCGTCTCCTCGGCTGCCACGGGCACCAGCAGACGGCCACTCGAAGTCAGCGGCAGCGCGTACTGGCTGATCTGGTAGCCCTTCGGCAGGTCCGGGTAGAAGTAGTTCTTGCGCTCGAAGCGGACCGCCTCGGTCTCGACGTGGCAGTCCAGCGCGATGCCGGTCAGCATGGTGAGCTCGACCGCCCGGCGGTTGATGACCGGCAGCGTGCCGGGCATGCCCAGGCAGATCGGGCAGATCCGGGTATTCGGCTCATCCGGCTCGCCCGCCGGCGGCGCGGTGGCGCAGGCGCAGAACATCTTCGATTCGGTGCGAAGCTGCGCGTGCACCTCGATGCCGATCACGGTCTCGTACCGGGTCGCTACCGACATGGCCCGATTGTAGTGGCGGTCGGTGGAAGGGTCGGCCGGCGCGGTCGGCGCTGGAGGCCAGGGCTGCTGCCGTCAGATGTCGGTTGTGCAGCACAGCCGCACAGCCGCACAGCCGCACAGCCGCACAACCACCCTTGACACGGTACGACCAGGCCTGGGGAGCGCAGTTCAGGCTGCCGCCCGCGCTATCCTTAGAGACCGATGAAGATCGGCGAGTGGGACACCCTTGGCCAGGCGCGGGCGCTCCTCGTGCGCCAGCTCGGCGAGCTGAATGCCACCGAGCTGGCCGCTCACGTGACCCTGAACCAGGACACGGGGAGGCTGCGCATCTACATCGCCACCGACCTGGGCCTGCTGGAATACGGCTACGCCCCGGTCGGCGCCGATCCTGAGGGGCCGTGGATGCTGCGCGGCCAGCTCAGTCGCTGGTCGAACGTCCGAGGCTTGCGTCTCCAGACCGATGCGCAACTCGACGAGAACTCGGAGAAGGTGCGCTCCATCTGGCGGCTGGTGGCCGAGGAGCCGAAGTTGGAGCTGTCGGCGGACTCCGAAAGCGGCGGCGAGCACGCGGTCTCGGCGCTGCTGCCGTTCGCCAAGGCGTGCATCGAGCACGCCGGCTGAGCCGCCGCGCGGGCGCCAGGCGCCCTCGCTCAGTAGTTGGTCTGTTCCGTGGGCGCCGGTGTCGATCCGTCGCCGGCGGTTGGGGTCGTGTTCCCCCCGCCGCCGGGCGGCGTGCAGGCCGCGATGACCAGACCGAACAGCAGCAGGGCTCCGAGCAGGCGTCGTTTCATACGAGGGGTCATACGGCCGAGGATACGCCGGCATCGGGGGCACGGGCGCTGAGGTAGAGCGCCCCGAAGGGGAGCCGGAAGGACCCGTCCGGCTGTCGGGGAGCCACCGCCAACATGTCGCGGGTCAGCGACTCGTGCCGCTCGGCGGACCAGTCGCGCGTGGCCTGTCCGCGCGCACCGAGGCTACGCCAGGTGCGGAAGGCCGTCTCATCGGGGAGGTTGATGGCGACCGTGGGGTCAGCAGCCGTTTCTATCCCGGTCCAGCCGGCATCGGTGGCCCAGGCGGCCAGCTCATCGGTCTTCGGATAGCTGCCAGCGACGTCGATCCCGTACTGCGTGTAGATCGGTCCAAAGATGGAGGTGGGCGTGACGCCTTCCGGGCCGGGCACCGAGAGCGAGAGGCGGGCGCCGGGACGCGCCACCCGACGCATCTCGCGCAGGACGGCCACGCGATCCTCGGCAAAGAGCAGGGCGTGCGAGCTGAGGACGACGTCGAACTGACCGTCCGGGAACGGCATGGCCGCGAAGTCAGCGTGCACGAAGGTGGCCTGCGGCAGCCGCTTCCGCGCCAGGTCCAGCATGTGCGGCGCGCCATCCAGCCCGACCAGCTGGCGACCCTCGCCGGCTGCCGCGGCCAGCGTGATGCCGGTGCCGGTTCCAACATCCAGGACCCGCTCGTCGGGGCGGAGCGATGCCCGCCGCACCACCTCGTCGGCGACCGGCAACAGGGCGCGGGCCATGATCTGCTCGTAGCCGGGTGCGCCCTCGTCGAAGGTGACGGCCGATGGAGGGATCGCCGCCATCAGGCGCGGTGCCGGCCCACGAAGCGCTCGA
>JBKOZM010000161.1:0-6698 GCA_046725855.1 Chloroflexota bacterium
GCTCCACTTCGGTGGATGCCAGCTCCAGGGTGGAGGGGATAACGGACAGGCCGGGCATGTCCGTCGTGCGCACGACCTCATCGAGCGCGATGCGGTCCTCGGACAGGACGTCGGCCATGGAGGTGTGCACGTCGGAGAGCGAAATACCGAGCCCGACCGTCAGGTTGGCCTGCGGATCCATGTCGACGCACAGGACGCGGTAGCCGAGCTCGGCCAGCGCGCCGCCGAGATTGATGGAGGTGGTCGTCTTACCGACGCCGCCCTTCTGGTTCGCAATGGAAATGACCTTGGTCAACGCTTCACCTTCCAGCGAGATCGGGGGGCGAACGCCGCGACTGCGACGCGACCGATCATAGCCGCGGGGTTCGCCCAGCGGCCACCCGACTTATCCACAAGCTGCCCGAATGTCGATGTCTTTGTGCAAAGACGAGCCCGTATACTCGAAGTTGTCCACCATCCATCGGGGCCCATAGCTCAGTGGTTAGAGCATCCGGCTCATAACCGGCTGGTCGCAGGTTCGATCCCTGCTGGGCCCACCAGTCTCACGGAGGACTCCCGTTGTCGACGGCCGACAAGCTGACGCGCCTGCGGCAGTTGCGCGACGAGGCCCTCGGTGGCGGCGGCACGAAGCGCATCGACCAGCAACATGAGCGCGGCAAGCTGACGGCGCGCGAGCGCGTCGAGCTGCTCCTGGACGAGGACACCTTCACCGAGCTCGATGCGTTCGTCACACATCGGGCCAGTGACTTCGGGATGGACGAGGAGCGCTATCTCGGCGACGGCGTCATCACCGGCCACGGCCGCATCGACGGACGGCTGGTGTTCGTCTACAGCCAGGACTTCACCGTCTTCGGCGGCTCGCTTTCGGAAGCGCATGCCGAAAAGATCTGCAAGGTCATGGACCTGGCGGTCGAGAACGGTGCACCGATCATCGGGCTCTCGGACTCCGGCGGTGCACGCATCCAGGAGGGCGTCGTCTCGCTGGGTGGTTACGCCGACATCTTTCTGCGCAACACCTTGGCGTCCGGCGTGGTGCCGCAACTGTCGCTCGTCCTCGGGCCGTGCGCCGGCGGGGCGGTGTATTCGCCGGCCATCACCGATTTCACGATCATGGTCGACGGCACGAGCTACATGTTCGTCACCGGCCCGACCGTGGTGAAGACGGTGACCCATGAAGAGATCGACCTCGAAGGGCTGGGCGGCGCGCGGGTCCATAACCAGACGAGTGGCGTCGCGCATTTCCTGGCCAGCGGTGAGCCGCAGGCTCTCGCCCTGGCTCGACAGCTGATCGGCTACTGGCCGCAGAACAACCTGGACCCGGCGCCTGTGCGGTCGGACTGGGATGCGCCGACGGTCAGCGGCGGCGAGCTCGACGCACTGGTGCCGGATTCCCCGTCACGGTCCTACGACATGCATCGCGCCATCGCCGGCATCGCCGATGCCAATAGCTTCACCGAGGTGCATGCCGATTTCGCGCGCAACATCATCTGTGGCTTCGCCCGGGTCGAGGGTCGCAGCGTCGGGATCGTGGCGCAGCAGCCCGAAGTATTGGCCGGCGTGCTGGACATCGACTCGTCCGACAAGGGGGCGCGATTCGTCCGCTTCTGCGACTGTTTCAACATCCCGCTGGTGACGCTGGTCGACGTGCCCGGCTTCCTGCCCGGCGTCGAGCAGGAGCATCGGGGCATCATCCGGCACGGCGCCAAGCTGCTGTACGCCTACTGCGAGGCGACCGTCCCCAAGGTGACGGTCATCACCCGCAAGGCATACGGCGGCGCCTACGACGTGATGAGCAGCAAGCACATCCGCGGCGACCTGAACTTTGCGTGGCCCACCGCCGAGATCGCGGTGATGGGCGTGGAGGGCGCCGTCAACATCGTGTTTCGCGACCGGATCGCGGAGGCCGACGATCCAGACGCAGCCCGAAGTCAGCTCATGGCCGAGTACGAGGAGCGCTTCGCGAACCCGTATGTCGCCGCCGCACGTGGCTACGTCGACGAGGTCATCCTGCCGTCCGAAACGCGGGCCCGCATCGCGGGCGCGCTGGCCGTGCTGGAGGGGAAGCGCCAGGTGCTGCCGCCCAAGAAGCACGGCAACATCCCCCTGTAGCGCGGCCCGTCTTTGCACAAAGACACCGAACCGATGCAGCCGCCATTCCACCGGCTGCTGGTCGCCAATCGTGGGGAGATCGCGCTGCGCATCATCCGCACCTGCCGCGAGCTCGGGATCGAGACGGTGGCGGTCTACTCGGACGCCGACGCGGAGGCGTTGCACGTGGCTGCCGCGGACCGCGCCGAGTGGATCGGTCCAG
Organism: Chloroflexota bacterium; assembly: GCA_046725855.1. Taxonomy (GTDB): domain Bacteria; phylum Chloroflexota; class Limnocylindria; order QHBO01; family QHBO01; genus DASQFY01. Next base: position 2,312 of record JBKOZM010000161.1, read on the forward strand.
CGCCGGCCGCCGAGTCGTACCTGTCGACACCGGCCATCGTGGCGGCCGCCGAGCGTTCCGGCGCGGAGGCCATCCACCCCGGCTACGGCTTCCTCTCGGAGAGCGCCGAGTTCGCGCGCGCCGTGGAGGCAGCCGGCCTGACCTTCGTCGGCCCGCCCGCCGACACGCTGGCGACCCTCGGCGACAAGCTGGCCGCCCGCCGCGCCGCAGCGGATGCCGGCGTGCCGATCGTCCCGGGCCTGACCGTCCCGCTGGACGAGGTGACAGCGCAGACCGCCCTGGCGGAGGTCGGCCTGCCAGTGCTGCTCAAGGCGGCGGCCGGCGGCGGGGGACGGGGGATGCGGCGCGTCGACCGTCCGGAGGAGCTGGCCCCGGCGCTGGCCGCTGCGCGACGTGAGGCCGCGGCCGCCTTCGGCGATCCGACCATCTACCTCGAGCGCGTGGTGGCGCCCGCCCGCCACGTCGAGGTCCAGCTGCTTGGCGATCGCCACGGCGGCCTGGCCGTCCTGGGCGAGCGCGAGTGCTCGGTCCAGCGCCGCCATCAGAAGCTCGTCGAGGAGTCGCCCGCACCCGGGATCAGCCCCGCGCAGCGCGAGGCGCTGGGCGAGAGCGCTCGGCGCATCGCCGGCACGGTCCAGTTCCACAACGCGGCCACCGTCGAGTTCCTGGTCGGCGCCGACGGCAGCCACTACTTCCTGGAGATGAACACGCGGCTGCAGGTCGAGCACGGCGTCACCGAGCTGGTGACCGGCCTGGACCTCGTCGCCTGGCAGATTCGGGTGGCGGCGGGGGAGGCGCTGGGCGCGGACGTGCTGGAGGCCGAGTCGCGGGGGCATGCCATCGAGGTCCGCCTCTACGCCGAGGACCCGCACGACGGCTTCCGGCCCGTGGCCGGCGCGATCGGCGCCTGGCGCATGCCCGCCGGGCCCGGCATCCGGGTCGATGCCGGGGTCGGTGCCGGCTCGACCTTGCCCGTCGAGTACGATCCGCTGCTCGCCAAGGTGCTGCTCCACGCCGAGGATCGTCCGGCCGCGGTCAGGCGCCTGCGGCGCGCCCTGGACGAGATCCTGATCGGCGGCCTGCAGACCGATCTGTCCTTCCTGCGCTGGCTGGCCGACGAGCCCGGCTTCGTCGCCGGCGACTACGACACCGGCCTGGTGGCCGAACGCTGGGGCCAGGGCCCGCCGCCCACCGATCAGGACCGGGCACTGGCGGCGTGGGTCGCCCGCGAGGCGCGGCTCGCCGGCGCGGCAGGATCGCCTCCACCACCAACGGGGCGGGCCGCAATGCCGTGGGCGCAGGCGGCACGCCTGGCCGGGGTCGACCGGGCACCGCGCCGATGAGGGACCTCGAGCTTCGCATCGGCGATGAGCACGTGGAGCCCGCGGAGGGCTGGACGCTGAGCTGGCTGGACCGTGAGGCGGGCGTCGTCATGCTGCGCCATCGGGACGGCCGCGCTCCGCGGCTGGCCCTGGTCGAGGGCGGCGGCCGCGACTGGGTCATCACGCTCGCTGGCCGTCGCCTGGCAGTGACCGCCACCACCTGGCGGGAGCGGGTCCTGGCCGAGGCCGAGGTCGCCGCGGCCGCGCATCACGGTCCGATCGAGGTGCGAGCCACGCTGCCGGGGCTGGTCGTCGCCGTCAGTGCGGTCGAGGGCGACGAGGTGATCGACGGCGACCCGCTGATCACCATCGAGGCCATGAAGATGCAGAACGAGGTGCGGGCCCCGAGGGCAGGCCGCGTTGCTGAGGTTGCGGTCGCAGCGGGCCAGACCGTCGCCAGCGGCGCGCTCCTGGTGCGGCTGGCGTAGTCCGGCCGGCGGCCGGCCGGCGGCCGGCAGTCGCCCGTACAATCGCTGGCGATGAGCGACGCCGAGCCGACCGCGCCACCCCATCGGTCCACCTCCGGGATCGAGGTCCGACCGGCGTACGGACCCGAGGATCTGGCCGGGACCGATCCGCAGGAGCGGCCGGGGAGGCCGGGCACCTGGCCCTTCACGCGCGGCATCCGGCCCGATGGCTACCGCGGCCGGGCCTGGACGATGCGGCAGTACGCCGGCTATGGCTCGGCCGAGGAGACGAACCGCCGCTTCCGCTACCTGCTGGAGCGCGGCCAGACCGGCCTGAGCGTGGCGTTCGACCTCCCGACCCAGATGGGCTACGACAGCGACGCCCCGATGGCGGCCGGCGAGGTGGGGCGCGGCGGCGTGCCGATCGACTCGATCGAGGACATGGCCGTGCTGCTGGACGGGATCGCGCTGGATCGGGTCAGCACCAGCATGACGATCAACGCCACGGCCGCCATCCTGCTCGCGCTGTACGAGGCGGTCGGCCGGCGCCAGGGCGTCGCCCCGGCCGCCCTGCGCGGCACCATCCAGAACGACATCCTCAAGGAGTACATCGCGCGCGGGACCTACATCTTCCCTCCCGAGCCCTCCATGCGGCTGGTGACCGATACCTTCGCCTACTGCGCCGCCGAGCTGCCCGGCTGGAACACGATCAGCATCAGCGGCTATCACATGCGCGAGGCAGGGGCCACGGCCGCCCAGGAGGTGGCGTTCACCATCGCCGATGGGATCGCGTACGCCGAGGCCGCGCTGCGTGCCGGCCTGGCCTTCGATGCCTTCGGGCCGCGACTCTCCTTCTTCTTCGCCGCCCACAACGACCTCTTCGAGGAGGTCGCCAAGTTCCGCGTGGCGCGCAGCGTCTGGGCCCGGGTCGCGAAGGAACGGTTCGGCGCCACCGAGCCGCGCGCCATGGCGATGCGCTTCCACGTCCAGACCGGCGGCTCGACCCTCACCGCCCAGCAGCCGGAGACGAACGTGGTGCGCACCACGGTCCAGGCCCTCGCCGCCGTGCTGGGGGGCGCGCAGTCGCTGCACACCAATGCGCTCGACGAGGCGCTGGGCCTGCCGACCCCGGCCACCGCCCGGTTGGCGCTTCGAACTCAACAAGTGTTGGCCCACGAGACGGGGCTGACGTCGCCGGTCGACCCGCTCGGCGGCTCGTACTACGTCGAGTCGCTGACCAACCAGCTCGAGGAGCGGGTCTGGGCCGAGCTGGCCGAGGTCGACCGGCGCGGCGGGACGCTGGCCGCCCTGGCGGAGGGCTATCAGCAGGACGCCATCGCCGCGGCGGCCTATGAGTTCCAGCGCGCGGTCGAGGCCGGCGAGCGGATCGTCGTCGGCGTGAATGCGTTCGACGAGGGGGACGAGCAGCGCCCGGAGCCGCAGGAGATCGACCCGGAGGCGGAACGGCGCCAGGTCGAACGGACCCTGGCGGTGCGGGCCGCGCGCGATGCGGCTGCGGCCCGCGAGGCGGTCGCCGCCCTGGAGGCAGCCGCCGTGGGGACGGAGAACGTGCTGCCGCGCATCCGCGCCGCGGTCGAGGCGCGGGTGACGCTGGGCGAGATCAGCGACGCGCTGCGACGCGCCTGGGGCGAGCACCGGCCGTGACCATCGGCGACATCGACCACGTCGCGGTGGTCGTCCGCTCGATCGATGCCTCGCTGCCGCGCTATCGGGCCCTGCTCGGCTGGGAGCCGGTATCGGAGCCTCGGGTCTTCGAGAGCCAGCGCGTTCGACTCTGCTTCCTGGCGTTCGGGCCACCGCCGGCGGCCAGGCTGGAGCTGGTCGAGCCGATCGACGCGGAGAGTGGTGTCGCCCGTTTCCTGGCCGACCGCGGCGAGGGGCTGCATCATGTCTGCCTGCGAAGCGATAACCTTCCGGCCGACCTTGCCGCGCTGGCCGCAGCGGAGGCCGAGCTCATCGATCGCGAGCCCCGGCCCGGAGCCAACGGCCGGGTCACGTTCATCCATCCTCGCACCTTGAATGGCGTCCTCTGGGAGCTGCTGGAAGCCACGGGAGAATCCGAGTGAGCGAGCCGACTGCGGAGCGACTCCCTGATCGACCGCCGGTGCCGGATCGACCCCTCCTGCGCGGCGAACGCGTCTGGCTGCGCCCGCTCGAGGAGCGCGACCTGCCCGCCTACGTGGCCGGCATGAACGACACTGAGGTCGGCGGCTGGGCGGGCTACCGCGAGCCGATGAGCGTCGAGCAGGCGAAAGGTTGGCTCCAGCACAACAACGAGGAGTCTCGCCACGGACGCGGCTGGTTCTTCGCCATCTGTGAGCTCGGTGACGACACGTTCATCGGGACCACCTGGCTCAAGGACATCAACCCGAGCAGCAACATGGGCGAGCTGGCCATCTTCATGGACCGCGACCACATCGGCGCGGGTTGGGGGACCGATGCCCAGCGCGCGCTCCTCAACTTCGCCTTCACGAACGTCGGCCTGCAGCGCGTGTACCTGACCGTCTTCGTGGCCAACGAGCGGGCCATCCGCTCCTACGAGAAGCTCGGCTTCCAGCGCGAGGGCGTGATGCGCCG
>JBKOZM010000162.1:0-13572 GCA_046725855.1 Chloroflexota bacterium
GGCGGCGGCCGACCTGGCTGCGCACGCCGACCGGGGCCCTTGACGCGCAGCGCGTGGCGCCCTTCGCGGCCGCCGCTGCACCGGTCGTCGGTGCCCTGGCGGTCTGGGGATCAGCGGCGATCCTCGGGCGTCTCGACGTGCCCGACACGGAGCTGCGGCCGATCTCGCTGGCGCTCGTCGTCAGCGGGCCGCTCGCGGCGCTCAGTGCGCTGGCGGCGCGGGCCTGGTTCCCACGCCTGCTGGGCCTGGTGGTGGTCAGCGCCGTGGCGGCGCTGATCCTGGTCGGCCGCGCGCTGCTCGCCTGAAGACTGCCGCCAGGCGCCGGAATTGACACCGCGGCCCGGCGCTGCGACGATCGGCCGCGACAGCAGAACAGGGCGACGACGGAGACAGCGCTCCCGTCGCACGAGCCACAGCGAGCCCGAGATGGTGAGAGCGGGCGGCATCGAGGCGGCGAGCGATCCCTTCCGAGCCGGAGGTGCCAAGCGGGCGGTGGCTCGTGCGTAACGCCTCCCGGGTGCGCCACCCGATAGCAGCAGGCGGCGCCATCGGTCTCGCGTGTTCGTGGCCCGTGGCGCTCCGAGTGGACCGAGGCCTGGACGACCGGCATCGGTCAAGCGCGGGTGGTACCGCGGGGAGCTGACGAACCTTCCCGTCCCGGGTTCCGGGACGGGTTTTGTGTTGTTTGGAGAGTGCGTGTTCAAGCCGGTATCGGGCAAGCTGGACGTTCCAGCCGTCGAGCGGGGGCAGATCGAGGTCTGGCGCGAGCGGCGGACGATGGAGCGCTACCTGGCACGCAACGCCGCGTCTGAGCGGCGCTACAGCTTCCTGGACGGACCGATCACCGCCAACAACCCGATGGGCGTGCACCACGCCTGGGGCCGGACGTACAAGGACGTCTACCAGCGTTACCACACGATGCTGGGCGAGCGGCAGCGCTACCAGAACGGCTTCGACTGCCAGGGCCTGTGGATCGAGGTCGAGGCCGAGCGCGACCTTGGCTTCAAGAACAAGCGGGACATCGAGGCCTACGGGATCGACCGCTTCGTCGAGTTCTGCAAGGCCCGCACCCAGCGCTTCGCAGACCAGATCACCGAGCAGTCCATCCGGCTGGGCATGTGGATGGACTGGGAGCACAGCTACTACACCAACTCGGACGAGAACAACTACGCGATCTGGGACTTCCTGGCCGAGTGCCATCGCCGTGGGCTGATCTACCGCGGCCACGACGTCATGCCGTGGTGCCCGCGCTGCGGGACGGGCCTGTCGAACATGGAGCTGGCGACCGAGGGCTACCGCGAGCTCTCACATCTCTCGCTCACGGTGCGCCTGCCCGTCACGACTCCCGGGCACGAGGACGAAGACCTGCTGATCTGGACCACCACGCCCTGGACGCTGTCCAGCAACGTGGCGGCCGCCGTGCATCCGGAGCTGACCTACCTCCTGGTCGAGGGGCGCGACGGCCGGCGCTGGTGGTTGAGCCACGGCTCGGCTCCGCGCGTCGCGCCGGATGCCAGGGTCGTGCTCGAGGCGAAGGGCGCCGAGCTGGAAGGGCTGACCTATCGCGGGCCCTTCGACGAGCTGCCGGCCGCGGCCAGGGTCGAGCATCGGGTCATCCCCTGGGATGAGGTCTCGGACGAGGAGGGGACCGGGGTCGTGCACATCGCGCCCGGCGCCGGGCAGGAGGACTTCGCCCTCAGCCGCCAGTTCGGGCTGGCGGTGATCGACCCGATCGACGAGTTCGGCCGCTTCCGCGAGGGCTTCGGCTGGCAGAGCGGCCGCTACGCCGGCGCCGACGATCCGGATGGTGCCGATCTTGCCCGCGACGTCGCCGAGGACCTGGAGCGCAAGGGCCTGGTCGTGGCCAGCGAGCAGTACCGCCACTCGTACCCGGTCTGCTGGCGCTGCGGCACGCAGGTGGTCTTCCGCCTGGTGGACGAGTGGTTCATCGCCATGGACCCGCTGCGCGCGCCGTTGGGAGAGGCGACGCGCCAGATCACCTGGCTACCGGAGGGCATCGGCCTGGAGGAGCGCGAGCTCGACTGGCTGCGCAACATGTCCGACTGGATGATCAGCAAGAAGCGCTACTACGGGCTGGCGCTGCCGATCTGGACCTGCGTCGACTGCGACGCTTGGGAGGTGATCGCGTCACGCGATGAGCTGCGTGAGCGCGCCGTGGCGGGCTGGGATCGCTTCGATGGGCATTCGCCGCATCGGCCCTGGATCGACGAGGTCGAGCTCGAGTGCCGTTCGTGCGGCGGCCGAGCGCGGCGCATCGCCGACGTCGGCAACCCGTGGCTGGACGCCGGGATCGTGGGTCTTTCGACGCTGGGCTGGACCACCGACCGTGACGAATGGCAGCGCTGGTATCCGGCCGACTTCGTCACCGAGTCATTTCCGGGCCAGTTTCGGAATTGGTTCTACGCGCTGATCACCGAGTCCACGGTCATGACCGGCGTGCCCCCGATGAAGACGCTGTTCGGCTACGCCCTGCTGCGCGACGAGCACGGCGAGGAGATGCACAAGAGCAAGGGCAACGCGATCTGGTTCGACGACGCGGCCGAGGAGATCGGCTCGGACGTGATGCGCTGGATGTTCACCAGCACCAGCCCGTCGACGAACCTCAACTTTGGCTACCACCTCGCCCACGAGGAGGTGCGGCGCTTCTTCCTGCCGCTCTGGAACTCATACGGCTTCTTCGTCACCTACGCGCGTCTGGACGGCTGGATGCCGCCTGCGACCGATGACACTGCATCGTCCCGGACGCTGCTGGACCGATGGATCCTGTCCCGCCTCGACGGCGTGACCGGCGAGGTGCGTGCGGCGCTGGACGGCTACGACGCGCAGCGCGCCAGCCGGGCGATCGAAGGCTTCGTCGACGACCTCTCGACCTGGTACGTGCGCCGCAACCGTCGTCGCTTCTGGAAGGGGGAGCTGGACGATGACAAGCGCGCCGCCTACGCCACCCTGCATGACGTGCTCAGCACGCTGTCGCGGCTGCTGGCGCCCTTCGTCCCGCACCTGGCCGACGCGCTGTGGGACAACCTGGTGGCCGGGGTGGACTCGACCGCGGTCGACAGCGTCCACCTTGCCGACTTCCCCTCCCCGGTCGTGGGGCGAGCGGATCCCGCGATCGAGCGCGCCGTGGAGCTGGCACGCCGGGTGGTGGCGCTCGGTCGGACGGCGCGGGCTGCCTCGGACCTGAAGACCCGCCAGCCGCTGCGCGCGGTGCGGGTGAAGCTGCCCGCCGGCCAGACGCTGGGCGACGACCCGGCCATCGCCGCCGAGCTGACCGAGCAGCTCCTGGACGAGCTCAACGTCAAGTCGCTCGAGCTGCTCTCCGACGCGTCCGGGATGGTCGAGCGCAGCCTCTACCCGCTGCTGCCGGTGCTCGGCCCGCGACGCGGCGCGGCGGTCGCGACCGTGATGGCCGGCGCCAGGTCAGGCGACTGGCGGCCGCTCGACGACGGGCGGGTGGAGGTCGGCGGGATCGTGCTGGAGCCGGACGAGTTCCAACTCACCGCGCGGGCCCGGCCGGGGCACGAGGTGGCCGAGGAGGGCGACCTGCTGGTGGCGCTCGACACGGAGCTGACCCCCGAGCTCGAGGCGGAGGGCCTGACGCGTGAGGTGGCGCATCGGCTCCAAAACCTGCGCAAGGCGGCCGGCTACGAGATCAGCGATCGGATCGTGGCTGCGATCGGCGGCGACGGTGAGGCCGTTGATCGACTGGCCGAGCAGCGTGACTGGCTGGCGGCCGAGACCCTTGCCGTGCAGCTCGAGATCGGGCCGGAGGCCGCGCTGGCGGATGCCGATCGGCAGGAGGAGCTCCAGCTGGACGGCACCACGCTCCGGCTGGCCGTGCGACGCGCCTGAGGGTTCGCTTCGCGTACCATCGGCCGATGAGCAGCGACGCGCCGCGGACCTGGAGCTCGACCGAGCTGCTGGTCCTGGGGCTGACGGCGCTCGCGGTCCTGGTCGCCGATCAGGTGACGAAGGCGCTCATCGTCGCCACCATTCCGGTCGGCGACAGCGTGCCGGTGATCGACGACCTGGTGATGCTGTGGCACGTTCAGAATCGCGGGGCGGCGTTCAGCCTGTTCCAGGGCTTCGCCCCGTTGTTCTACATCGTCACGCTGGCCGCCATCGGCATGATCGCCTACTTCCATCGGGCGCTGGCTGGCCGCAGCCGCTGGCTGCAGGTGTTGCTGGGCGTGATCCTGGGCGGCACGCTCGGCAACCTGATCGACCGGCTGCGGCTCGGCTACGTGACCGATTTCGTGTCGGTCGGCATCGGCGACGTGCGCTGGCCGAGCTTCAACGTCGGCGATGCATCGCTGGTGATGGGCATCCTGATCCTGGTCGCCTACCTGACCCTACGCGACCCGATGCGCCGCGAGGCGGGCGCGTGAGCGGAGGGCCGACCACCGAGCCGCGCACCGTGGAGGGCATCGCCACGCCTGGCCGCTTCGACCTGGCCGTCAGCGCGGTGGCCGGCATCAGCCGCGCGCATGCCCAGCGCCTGATCACCGATGGCCGGGCCCTGGTGGGCGGGCGTCGCGCGCGGGCCAGCGACCGGCTGCGCGGCGGGGAGCTGGTCAGCGTCCGGCTCAGCGCACCGCCGGATCCGAGCCTGGAGCCCGAGTCGATCCCGTTGCAGGTCGCGTACGAGGACGCTGAGATCCTGATCGTGGACAAGCCCGCCGGCCTGGTGGTCCACCCCAGCGCCGGCCACGCCAGCGGCACGCTGGTCAACGCCCTGCTCGGCCGGTCGCGGGACCGCGTCGAACCGCTGGGCTCCATCGCCGGCGTCGGCCGGCCGGGGATCGTGCATCGGCTCGACAAGGACACCTCCGGCCTGCTGGTGGTTGCCAAGACCGATGCCGCCCAGGCCAGCCTGATGCGGCAGTTCGGCGAGCGGACGATCGACAAGGAGTACGTGGCGCTGGTCCGCGGCGAGGCGCCGGCGGTCCGAGGGCGGATCGAGGCGCCGGTCGGCCGCGACCCGCGCGACCGGCAGCGGATGGCGGTCGTCGCCGGCGGACGCGAGGCGGTGACCGAGTACGAGGCGCTCGGCTCGGCGCGGGGATACGCGCTGCTCGCCCTGCGACCCCGAACCGGGCGGACGCACCAGCTGCGGGCGCACCTCGCCTACCTGGGGCTGCCCATCGCCGGCGATATGCGCTACGGCGGAGGCAGCGGGCCAGGCGGGCTGTCGCGTCAGTTCCTGCACGCCACGCGGCTGACGCTCGACCGTCCGCTCGACGGGCAGCGGCTCGGCGCCTGGAGCGAGCTCCCCTCGGACCTGGCCGATGCTCTGGCGGCGATCGGGATCAGCAGCGATCGGTTGCCGGTGGGGGTGGGTGCCGCGCTGGTGGAAGGCCGATGAGCCGGCAGCAAGCCACCCCAGCCACCCCGGAGCCGCGGGCCGAGCCGGAGCCGCGGGCCGAGCCGGAGAAGCGGATGGCCTTCCCGAATCCGATGCTGGTGGTGGTGTCGGGGCCATCGGGCGTGGGCAAGAGCACGGTCGTGGCCGAGCTGGCCCACCGGCGGCCTCAGGTCGTCCCGATCGTGACCGCCACCACCCGGCCGCGGCGCGAGGACGAGATCGACAAGGTCCATTACCACTTTCTGACCGTCGACGAGTTCGAGTGGCTGCGCCAGTCGAACGGCCTGCTCGAGTACGCCGAGGTGCACGGCAACTGGTACGGCACCCCGATCGAGCAGGTGCGGGGCATCCTGGCGGCCGGGCGTGACGCGATCCTGACCATCGATCCGCAGGGCGCCCGCTCGGTCCGGCGCCAGGTGCCCGATGCGCTGCTCATCTTCGTGATGCCGCCGTCGATCGAGGACCTGACAGAGCGGCTCGCCAACCGCGGTACCGAGGACGGCGAGAGCCTGGCGCGACGCCGCGAGGACGCCGAGCGCTGGATGGCCGAGGCGGGGGAGTACGACTATGTGATCGTGAACGAGACGGGCCATCCGGACGCGGCCGTCGACCGGATCTGGGAGATCATCCAGGCCGAGGCGCGGCGCGACCCGCCGCGGCGCGTCCGGGTCTAGGCGGACTCGCGGGTGGGCGCCACCGCGATTGCCGGCGTCGGCGCCGTCGACAGCCGCTCGGGCCGGCTCGTGCGAGTCGCCGTCGACGCGCTCGCCGACCGTCCTGAGCGCACCTTCAGTTACCGGCTGCCCGCCGAGCTGGGCGATCCGGCCCCCGGATCGCTGCTGCTGGTGCCCTACGGCCGGCGCCTTGCGCTGGGCTACCTCATGCCGTCGCCGATCGAGGCGTCCGAGACGGGCGACGGCGAGCTGCGTGACGTCGAGGCGGTTGTGTCGGGGCCGATGCTCACCGCTGACCTGCTCGCCCTGGCGACCGAGATCGCGGCGTACTACCGCGCCCCGGTCGGCACGACGCTGGCCGCCATGCTGCCGCCCGGGCTGGAGTCGCGCGTGGAGCGGCGCTGGACGGTGCTCGATCGCGACGCGCTGCCGTCGGGCGCGGCCTCTGGCCTGCTGGCGACCGCTGCACTTGATGGGACCGTGGCCGACACCGCCCTGCTGCGGCTGGGGCCGGCGCGTGGCCGCGACGCCTGGCTCGAGCGGCTGCGCCGCCGTGGAGCCGTGCGGCCGAGCTGGTCCCTCCGGCCCCCCGAGGTTCGCGCCCAGCGCGTCCGGGTCCTGCGCCCGGTTCCTGGCGCCCCGCCCGAGCCGCCACGCCGCGCGCCGCTGCAGCGCGCCCTGCTCGAATCGATCGGGGACGGAGAGCGCACGCTCGCCGAAGTGGCGGCGGAGCTGGGCGTGGAGCCCGGGTCACTGCTGGCGCCGGCCCGCCGCCTGGCAGCCCGGGGCGCGGCCGAGCTCGACTGGCGGGACGTCACGCGCGATCCGCTGGAGCACCGCGCTGTCGGCCTGCCGGCCGCGCATGCGCTGGCGCCTGAGCAGGCGGTGGCCCTGGCTGCAATCGAGGCACTGCCACCCGGCGGCGAGCTCCTGCTGGAGGGCGTGGCGGCCGCCGGCAAGACGGACGTCTACCTCGCCGCGGTGGCGGCGACGCTGGCCGCCGGCCGAGACGCGATCCTCCTCGTCCCGGAGCTGTCGGGCGTGCCGCAGCTCGCCGATCGGGTCGCCACGGTGGTCGGCGGCGAGCTGGCGGTCCTCCATTCCGGCCTGTCGGCGGGCGAGCGCCACGACGAGTGGTGGCGCATCCTGCGCGGCGAGGCGCGCGTGGTGGTCGGCACCCGAACGGCCATCTTCGCCCCGCTCGCGCGGCTCGGGCTGATCGTCGTCGACGAGGCGCACGACGGTGGCTACAAGTCGGACCGGACGCCGCGCTACGACGCCCGCTGGGCGGCCCGCCGTCGGGCGCAGCTGACCGGCGCGCGGCTGGTGCTGGGCACCGCCACACCGGACGTGGTCACCATCGCCCGCGTGCGCGGTGGGGTGGCCGAGCGAGCGCGACTGGCGGAGCGTCGCGTGGGATCGGTGCCGAGCATCGAGCTCGCCGACATGCGCACCGAGCTGGCGGAGGGCAACCGCTCGATCTTCTCGCGGGCGCTCGCCGCCGCGCTGGGCGACCTGCGCCCGGGCAGCGAGCAGGCCATCCTGCTCATGAACCGCCGCGGGGCCGCCACCTTCGTCCTGTGCCGGGACTGCGGTGCCGGGCTGCGCTGCCCGGACTGCGACCTGCCGCTCGTCTACCACTCCCAGGGCGAGCAGCTGCGCTGCCACCACTGCGGCCGGACCTCCCGCCCGCCGGAACGCTGCCCGAGCTGTGGCAGCGCGCGGATTCGTTACTTCGGAGCGGGGACGCAGCGGGTCGAGGCGGAGCTGCGCGCTCGCTTCCCGAGCCGGCGCGTCGGCCGCCTCGACTCGGACACGCTGGCCGCGCGCCGCGGGTTCGAGGCCGTCTACGACGACTTCCGCGACGGCCGGGTCGACGTCCTGGTCGGTACCCAGCTGGCGGCCAAGGGCCTCGACCTGCCGAGCGTGACGCTGGCGGCGGTGATCGCCGCCGACGTGACCCTCAACCTGCCGGACTACCTGGCGCCGGAGCGCACCTTCCAGCTGCTGGCCCAGGTCGCCGGTCGGGCCGGTCGCGGACCGATGCCGGGGCGCGTCATCATCCAGACCTATGCCGCCGATCACTACGCGGTGCGGGCCGCCGCGCGCCTGGACGTCGACGGCTTTGCCGACGAGGAGCTGGCTCGCCGTCGGTTGCTCGGTTATCCGCCGGCCACGCTCCTGGCGCGCCTGCTGATCGCCGATCCGGATCGCGCTCGAGCCGAGTCCCGTGGCCGTCAGGCGGCCGAGGCGGTGTCGCTGCCGGGCGTCGAGGTCCACGGGCCGCTGCCGGCGTACGTCGCCCGTCGAGCCGGGCGCTGGCGATTCCAGGTCGTCCTGCGCGCGGCGCGTGAGGAGGATCGGGCCGCGGCGCTGGAGCGGGTGCCGGCCGGCGTGGCCATCGACGTCGACCCCGAGTCGCTGCTGTAGTCCATCGGTACAATCAGGCCATGGGCATCCGCGCCATCCTGACCGCCGAAGAGCCGATCCTGCGTGAGCGGGCGCGGAAGGTGACCCAGTTCGACGCCTCGCTCCACCGGCTGCTGGACGACATGCTGGAGACGATGCGGGATGCCCCCGGCATCGGCATCGCCGCCAACCAGATCGGCGTGCCGCTGCAGGTGGCGGTGATCGAGCTCGAGGAGAAGGTGACCGAGCTCATCAACCCGCAGCTGGTCCGCTCGTCGGGCGAGATCGTCGACTGGGAGGGCTGTCTCTCGATCCCGGGCTTCGTGGCCGAGGTGAAGCGCCACGCCAAGGTCACCGTCAAGGCCCGGAACCGCCACGGCAAGGAGTTCCGGGTCAAGGGCGAGGAGCTGTTCGCCCGCGCGCTTCAGCATGAGATCGACCACCTCAACGGCATCCTCTACATCGACTACCTGGAATCGCTCGAGGAGCTGGTGCGCGTCAGCGAGCGTCCAAGCGAGGTGGCGGAAGAGTCGGTCGCAGGCATCTAGGTGGCGCGCCTGGGGCGGCTCGCCTTTCTCGGCACCGGCGCCTTCGGTGTGCCGCTCCTCTCCCGCCTGCCGGATCTGTCCGACGAGCTCCTCATCCTCACCCAGCCTGACCGGCCGGCCGGCCGCAAGCTCCAGACGCGCCCGTCGCCGGTCGCCGCCTGGGCGCGGGAGCACGGCATCCGGGTCGAGACGCCACGCCGGCTTCGCTCCGACGAGGGTCGGGCCGCCGTCCATGACTTCAGGCCCGATGGGCTGCTGCTGGCGGCCTACGGTCAGCTCGTCCCCGCCGATCTGCTGGACGAGGCACCGCGGCCGCCGCTCAACGTGCATCCGTCCCTGCTGCCGCGCCACCGGGGCGCGGCGCCGGTGGCCTCGACCATCCTGGCCGGCGACGACACCGGCGGGGTGACGCTCATGGTCATCACCCCTGAGCTCGATGCCGGACCGATCGTTGCGCAATGGCCCGTGGCGCTGACCGGCCGCGAGACGACCCCACAGCTCGAGGCTCGGCTGTCAGAGCTGGCGGCCGAGGCGGTGCCGCCCATCCTCGAGCGTTGGGCCGCCGGCGAGCTGGAGGCGACCCCGCAGGACGATCGCGCGGCGACGATGATCCGTCCCTTCCGGCGCTCCGACGGTTGGATCGACTGGCGCCGCCCGGCGGAGGCCATCGATCGCCAGGTGCGAGCGCTGCAGCCCTGGCCGGGGGCCTGGACCACGATCGACGAGCGGCGCCTGCACGTGCGCATGGCCCACCCGGTCGCCGGCGTGGACGACGTGCCAATCGGGTGCCTGCTGCCGGGCGAGTGGCCTCGGGTGGCATGCGGGCAGGGCGCGCTGTCGCTAGACGTGGTCCAGCCCGAGGGGAAGGGCGCCATGCCGGGCGACGCCTGGCGTCGCGGCCTGGCGCGCGACCACGTGCTGCTGGGAGCGACGCCACCGCCGACCGACTGAGCGGGCCCGCCGAACGCTAGCTGGTGGCGGGTGCCGCCCCTTCTGGCGCGTGGAGGAGATTCCGCACTGCTCCGATGCCGGGCACGCGCAGCGCGACCGCCTCGAGCTCGCCGCGAAGCTCCGCGTCGGCAACCTCACCGCGCAGGACGGCGACGCCCTGCTCGACGTTGATGTTGATCGACCCCTTGGGCACCTTCGCACTGCGGAACAGCTTGGTCTCCAGCTTCTGGGCGAGCGACGCGTCGTCCAGCACCGGCTGGACGTCAGCGATGTGACGCGCCTCGGCGAGCCTGCCGCTGAGTCGGCCCGCCTGGAGACGAGCGAGCTGCCTTCCCCGGTGGACCACCCGCCGGCCCGCAGCCGCGGTCTGGTCGGCGATTCGAGCGCGACGGGTCCGACCCCGTTCCGGGTCGAGAAGGTAGGCCGCGGCGGCGCCGATGCCGATGCCGGTCGCCGCCGCAATGAGCGGATTGAGCCTCATATCAGCTCCCCTGGGTGCGGATTCTTCGACGTTCATTCCCGCATGAGGCGTGCCGAGCCGACCAGATCGGTCACGGCTATACTCGATTCGCTTCCAAGGAGGTAGCAGAACAACATGCAAGGCATCCTGCCGTACATCCTGCTGGTGATGCTCCCGAGCATTGCCATCACCGGCTGGGCGGCGTGGCGCGTCAAGTCGACTTACTCCCGATGGTCGAAGGTCGACTCGGGCATTCGGCTCAGCGCATTCGACTTCGCCCGGCAGCTCCTCGACCGCCAGGGCCTGCAGGACGTGAAGATCGAGCCAGTCCCCGGTCAGCTGACCGACCACTACGATCCGCGCGGCAAGGTGCTGCGCGTCAGCAGCGCCGTATCCGGCCGTCCGGAGCTCGGCTCCTACGACCCGACCGAGGCCGCGCTTGGTGTGCCGGCCAGCGACCGGCTGTCCGTGGCCGCGGCCGCGGTCATCGCCCACGAGGTGGGGCATGCCGTCCAGGATCGCGAGCGCGACCCGTGGATGGTCGTCCGCCAGACGATCGTGCCGGCCGTCCAGTTCGGCTCGGGCGTCGCCCCGTGGCTGATCATCGGCGGGCTCATCTTCAACGTGCTCGGCCTGGCCTGGATCGGGCTCATCGCCTTCGGCGCAGCCGTGCTCTTCACCTTCGTGACGCTGCCGGTCGAGATCGGCGCGTCGGGCAAGGCGCTGGCCTTCGTCTCCACGCTGGGGCTCGTCGGCGAGCGACAGACCGGAGCGCGCGACGTCCTGAAGGCCGCTGCCTGGACCTACGTCGCTGCGGCGCTGACCGCGCTGCTCACGTTCCTGTACTACCTGATGCTGATTGCCGGCCGTCGTGACTGAGCTGCCGCTCGCCGGACTCAAGCCGGCGATCAGCGAGGTCGAGGCCGCACCGCTCGCCGCGTGGCTGGATGCCCGCGGCGAGCCCGCGTATCGGGTCGAGCAGGTCCTGACGGGAGTCCACCGCCCGGAGGCCGGCGACTTCGAGGACCTGACCGATCTGCCGCTGGCGCTCCGCTCCACGCTGGACGACGCGTTTCGCTTCTCGACCATCGACGCCAGCCACGTGCTGACCGCCGACGGCGGGCTGACCGCGAAGGCCGTCCACCAGCTGGGCGATGGCCAGCGCATCGAGTCCGTGCTGATGCGCACGCCCGCCCGCGGTCGGAGCGCGGCGCGCACCACGATCTGCATCTCCAGCCAGGCCGGCTGCGCGGTCGGCTGCCCGTTCTGCGCCACCGGCCAGGCTGGCTTCGGGCGCCAGCTGACACCCGGCGAGATCGTCGACCAGGTCCTGCACTGGCATCGCGCGCCCTGGCAGGCACTCGGCGCAGACTGGCGCCCGGGAGCGCGGACGGGCCACTACAACGTCGTGTTCATGGGCATGGGCGAGCCGCTCAACAATACGGACCGCGTCTTCGATGCGGTCCGGCTCCTGAACGATCCGAGCCGCCTGGGGGTGGGCGCCCGCCACGTCACGATCAGCACCTCGGGCGTGGTGCCGGGGATCGACCGCATGATCGACGAGCTGCCGCAGGTCAACCTGGCGATCAGCCTGCATGCTGCGGACGACCGGCTGCGCGATGAGCTGGTGCCGCTCAACCGCAAGTGGCCGATCGAGGAGCTGATCGCCGCCGGACGCCGCTTCGCCGCCCGCACCGGGCGGCGGGTCAGCCTGGAGTACGTGATGATCGACGGAGTCAACGACTCGCTGGCACTGGCCGAGCGGCTCGGGTCGCTGGCCGCCGGCTGGCTGAGCCACGTGAACCTGATCCCGCTCAACCCGACCCCGGGCTCGCGCTGGAGCGGCACGCCCCGGGAACGGCTCGTCGCCTTCGCCGGCGTGGTGCGGGCGGCCGGCGTGCCGGTCACGATCCGCGACACCCGGGGCCGCGAGATCGAGGCCGCCTGCGGCCAGCTCCACGCGCAGCTGGCGGGTCGGGAGCTGCCGCGCCCGGCACCATCGGTCCACCCCTTGCTGGCGGTCCAATGAGCTCACGCCCGCCCCAGATCAGCGCCAGCGTCCTGAATGCCGACTTCGGGCGCCTGGCCGACGAGGTGCGGCGGGCGGCGTCGGGAGGAGTCGACTCGATCCACCTGGACGTCATGGACGGCCACTTCGTGAACAACATCACGATGGGCCCGGTGGCAGTGGAGGCGCTGCGCCCGCACTCGGCGCTGCCGTTTCACAGCCACCTGATGATCAGCCAGCCGCTGCGCTACACGGAGGCCTTCGTGGAGGCGGGGAGCGACCTGATCGTCTTTCACGTGGAGGCGGACGACGACCCCGGCACCGTGATCGACGCGATCCATGCCGCTGGACGCGACGCCGGGCTGGCGCTCAACCCGGAGACGCCCGCCGAGGAGGTGCATCCCTACCTGGAGCGGATCGAGCTGCTCCTGGTCATGACTGTCCATCCCGGCTGGGGTGGTCAGGCCTTCATGCCTGAGGTGCTGCCCAAGCTTGCCGCGCTGCGCGCCGAGGCGACTGGCCGCGGCCTCGACCTGCCGGTCGGGGTGGATGGCGGGATCAACCTCGAGACGATCGGCAGCGCCTATGCGGGCGGCGGCGACGTGCTGGTGGCCGGCACCGCGCTCTACCGCGCCCAAGGCGACCTGCGCCCGGTGGTGGACGGGCTGCGCGCGGCAGCTGCCGCCGGCGTCGAACCCGAGGCGACCGCGGCCCTGTGACGCCAGCCCGCCTCCGCGCGCCTCGGCTGCGCCTGCCCGCCATGCTGCTCGTGGGCATCAGCCTGCTGTCGGCCTGCGGCCCGGGCCCGCTCCCGTTCCTGCCGAGCAGCGAGCCGACGCCCGAACAACCGCGCGAGGTGACCGTGGTTGCGCTCGAGCGCGGGACGGATCGGCCGCTGGCCGGCGTCAGCCTGGAGGTCGCCGGCGTCCGTGCCGTGACCGATGAGGACGGTCGCGTGCAGCTCCTCGCCATGCGGGGCGCGACGGTCGAGGCGACGCTCGAGGGCCATGACCCGGCGCGCGCGGCGGTCCCGGAGGAGGGAGACCTCACCCTGCAGCTGCGGCCGAACGTGGTGACCGGCACGGTCACCGACGCCAACGGCAAGCCCATCGAGGGCGTCCGCGTCTTCGTGGACG